>JANNJF010000490.1:0-3927 GCA_031405715.1 Gammaproteobacteria bacterium
GTCGCCGCCGCGGCGCAGGGCAGCTACACGCTGCTGGTGCTGGGCCTCGTTCCCCCGCCGGCACCAGTTGGCAGAAGTCAAAATTCAGTGCATCCGCCTGATGCAAGGTGAGTTGGCCCGTGGGACCCAGTTCCTGTTGCAATCGTGCGGTCAGGTCCCGGTCCAGCTCCACTGCGTGCAGATGCGGGGTGCGGGCCATCAGTTCACGCGTCAGCACACCGAGGCCCGGGCCGATTTCGACGATGTGCTGGCCGGCGGTGGGGTGAAACGCGTTGACGATGCGCTCGATGTAGTGACGATCGTGCAGAAAGTGCTGACCGAAGCGTTTGCGCGCGATGTGCTGGCTCATGCGGGGGTGTATTCCGGTGGCATGGCCTTCACGCCTTAGCGGTGTGCTGCGCCAGCTGTACCGCCAGCTGCAGCGCCGCCAGCAGACTGGAGGGGTCGGCCTGGCCTGTGCCCGCCAGCGCCAGCGCCGTGCCGTGGTCGACGGAGGTGCGTATAAAGGGCAATCCTAAGGTGACATTCACCGCATGGGCAAAATCGTGATGCTTGATCACCGGCAGTCCCTGGTCGTGGTACATGGCCAGCACCGCGTCCACCTGCGCCAGTTGTGCCGGCAGGAACGCGGTATCCGCCGGCACCGGTCCGAGCACGCGTCGCCCCTGCGACTGTAGTTGCTCGATCACCGGGCCGATCACATCGATCTCTTCGCGTCCCAGGTGTCCGCCTTCCCCCGCATGCGGGTTGAGGCCGCACACGAGTATGGTCGGATCGGGGATAGCAAAGCGAGATCGCAGGTCGTGGTGCAGCACCGTGAGGATGCGCTGCAGATGCGGTCGGGTAATGTGGCGACTGACCTGCGCCAGGGGCAGATGAATGGTGGCGAGCGCCACACGCAGGCCCGGACAGGTCAGCAGCATGACCGGCTGCTCGGCGCCGCTGCATTGCGCCAGAAACTCCGTGTGACCGGTGAAGGGGATACCGGCGTCGTTGATGATGCCTTTGTGCACCGGTCCGGTGACCAGGGCATCGAATTCGGCCGCAAGACACCCCGTTACCGCCCGTTCCAGTGTTTTGAGTACGTAACGTGCGTTGGCCGGGTTCAACTGTCCGACCGTGGTCGCCTGATCGGCGGTGACCGGCGCCAGGTAGGTACGTGCCTGCTTGTCCGGGCGGCCGTTCCAGAGGGGCAGGTCGAGGGGTAGGCCGAGCAATGCCGCGCGTTGTTGCAACAGCTGCGGATCGGCGATCAGGACGATATGGCAGTCGTGTTGCTGACCGATAAGGCGCAGACACAGATCCGGCCCGATGCCCGCCGGTTCGCCCGGTGTGACCGCCACGACGGGGAGTTTAGACATGCAGGGAGGTTACCGCACGCGTCGCGCTGGGACGCGCCACACGCGTGGCGGTCGCGCTATTCGAGATCGATGCGGTATTCAATATAGGCCTCATCGCGCAGCTGGCGGACCCATTGCGCATAACGCTCGTCGGTCTTGCGCGCATGAATCTGCTGGCGCGCATCGGCCTGGTCGCGTTCGTTGGTGACGTCGCGCTGGCGTCGCTCCAGAACCTGGATGAGATGCAGCCCAAAGGGGGTCTGGACAGGGGCGCTGATTTCGTTGGGCTTGAGCGCGTTCATGGCTTTTTCGAATTCCGGCACGGTCTGTCCCGGGTTGACCCAGCCGAGATCGCCGCCGTTGGAGGCGGAGCCGGGATCTTCCGAGTTGGATTTGGCGAGTACCGCGAAGTCATCGCCGTTCTGGATGCGCAGGCGCAGTTTGTTCATCCGCTGCCAGGCCTCCTCCGGGGTCACAATCGCGTTGGTGCGCAGCAGTATGTGACGTGCCTGGGTCTGTGTGATGGTGAGGGTTTTTTTCCCGCCGCGCTTGTCCTGTAGTTTGAGTATATGGAAGCCACCGGGGCTGCGCAGCACATCGCTCACGTCGCCCGGCTGCATGGTCTTTAGCGCGTTCACGAACAGCGCGGGCAGCTGGCCGGCTTTTTTCCAGCCGAGTTTGCCACCTTCAAGGGCGTTCTCGCCCTGGGAGTTGGCGACGGCCGCCTGATCGAAGGCGCCGCCCTGACGCAGGGTCTGGAGTACGTCCTCGGCGCGCTGGTGGGTCCGCTGGATGACTTCCGGCGTGGCGGCTTCCGGCAGGGAGATAAGGATATGGGACAATTCATATTCGGTGCCGCCGTCGAGATTTTCGCTGTTCGCCAGAAAGTTCTCCACCTCGGCCTCCGATACCGTAATACGGTTGCCGATCTCGCGCTCGACCAGTTGTTGGATAAGGATCTGGCTGCGTATCTGTTCGCGGAACGTGTCCTGCGACACGCCATCCTGCGCCAGGGTTTTATACAGATCGGGCAGGCTCATGTGGTTTTGTTCGGCGATGTTCTGCAGGGCCGCGTCCACTTTGTCCTTACCGGCCTCGATGCCCATCTGCTGCGCCAGCTGCGACTGCAGGTGCTCCAGAATAGTTCTCTCAAGAACTTGTTTTTTAAGGATATTTCCCGGCGGCGCCGAGATCTTCTGAGCAGCGATACGTTTGCTGACCTCGCCCAGGCGTGCGTTGAGTTCGCTTTCCGTGATCACCTGGTCATTCACCACAGCCACGATGCGGTCGATGGGCTCCGCAGCCAGGACAGGTTGCCCGCACGTGAACAGGCACAGCGCCGACAGCATGAATAGGTGGCGCGTGGCGGGAGATCGGCGACGCGACGCAGGCAATAGGTCTATGGGGAGGTTGGTAAACATGGGTTAGAACGATAGAGTGCGGCCAGGGGCAGAAGTTTCCCGCGTGCGGGTGAAAAATCGACGGCTAGCATAGCACGGGACGGGGTTTTGTGCCTGTGGCCGGCGCGTGTCGCCCGTCCGGACTTAGAGCCCCTAACAAAAAGAAATTAACCGCCAAGACGCCAAGGACGCCAAGTTGTGCAGGTTGAAAGGAGTCTTTCTTGGCGTCCTTGGTGGTTCAGAATCATATTCATTTTGTTAGGAACTATTATTCAAAGATGAATCTCCCCGCGTTCAGCGGACTCTCCGGTCGCGGTCCGAGTTTGGCCAGGCCAGTCAGCTCCAGCTCGAAAAGTATCGGGTTGTCGGTTTTGCCATCGGCCAGTATCCGCTGACCCTTGGTGAGGCGGAAGGCCCAGCAGCAATTGGTGTACTCGAATCCGGTATAGGACTGCACGGTGCGTTCTTCGGGCAGGGCATAATTCCAGCGCGACAGCAGCGTCCAGCTCGCCGACAGCGGCCACTGGACCGAGATATCCGCCTGCTCCTGAATGGATTTGTTGTAGCGGTAGCCGAGGTTGATGATTTTATTCTTGGCCGGGTGGTATTGGAGGAGAATGTTGCTTCTTTCCGTGGCGTATTCCTTGCTGTCCCATTGCAGTGCGCCGCGCACATACCAGTACTGCCCCAGGCGCGCCTGTATTTCCGCCACCATGTTCGAGGTTGTCTGCACGGGCTTGCTGGCGGACAGGAGCAGCTGCGGGTTCTGAAAGTAGAACGTCTGTCCCAGGCTGAAGCGCACCTGTTCGATACCGGTGTGTGTATTGAGGAAACGGGAGGAGACCGCGACGGTCGCCTGGTCGGCGTCGCCGATGCGGTCGGCGCCGACAAAGCGGTTTTCCCGGAACAGATTGTAGAAACTGAAATCCGGGATGCCGGTGTCGAAGTTCGGCAGGCCGTCCTGGTTTTCGTAGGGGATGTTCAGATAAAACAGGCGTGGCTCCAGGGTCTGGATGTAATCATGACCTCTCCATGCCCCCTCGCGTTCAAACAACAGGCCGCTGTCCAGGCTGTAGATCGGCAGCCGACGTTCCCGTGACTCATCCGGCGTCTCCGGGATCGTGCCGCTCAGGTAATAGGCGGTAAAGCGGTAGCCGGCCTTAGGGGTAACAAAGGCGTAAGCATTG
>JANNJF010000491.1:0-4725 GCA_031405715.1 Gammaproteobacteria bacterium
ACCTGGTTCCCGCCGGCGGGGAAGTGAATGGGGCCTGCGGATAGGCGTTCGCCGCGGTGCTGGTGATCGTCGAAGACCTGCACTGGATCGACCCGAGCACCGACGGGCCAATAGAGATTCTGGTTACCAGGGTATGGGGACAGCAGGTGAGCCTGGGTGTTTCCGCGCATGCGGAACTGACTATTTATAGGGGAGAGAAAGAAGGGGTTGTGCCATGGCGCGGGGGGCTCCGGGAAAGAAATGATGTTTTTCCTCAGGGATGCGTGGGGTTGGGTGATAACGGATACAAAGCAGCCAATGCGATATTCCTTGCCGATGCGGAAGAAAAATAGGTCATATTAACGGAGCCAAGTCTCCCAAAATCACATGGCGCTTACCCTTCAGGCAGTAAAGCATCTCAATCCATTCGCAGTAGCCGTTGTTTATGGCTGCTATTGCATGGTATGTGATAGTGGTTGACCTGGCCCCGTCAATTTAAAACTCAGCGATTGAGACTCTTCCAGTTTTTATCCGCCTTGGAGATGAACTTCGCGGCATCGTTGGCGAAGGTTTTGTTAATGTCGGCGTTAAAATTGAGATAGAGCTTCCCGTCCACGATGGTCCAGCCATTGACCGGATCGACATCAAACAGCTTGCCGCTGGCCGCACCCCATGAACAGAAGCCGCCGTACTGGGGCGCGTATTTTTCAGGATCCTTCGCGAACGTATCGCGG
Organism: Gammaproteobacteria bacterium; assembly: GCA_031405715.1. Lineage (GTDB taxonomy): Bacteria > Pseudomonadota > Gammaproteobacteria > Acidiferrobacterales > UBA6901 > JANNJF01. The sequence goes on from JANNJF010000491.1 coordinate 714, forward strand.
TGTTCCGCACTGGCGAATTTCCAGGTGACGCCACCGTACGCATGCTCAAAGCGGTCAGAGCCCTGGACCGGCTTTCCGTCCGTGAAATAGGAGACCACATCGTAGCCTTTGGCGCCCATGCCGGCGTACAGGGTGTTGTACTCTCCGCCTGTCTGTTTCACCGCATAGACGGTCATGGGCGCAACGCTGCCCGCCACTGCGGTGGCGAACACCAGGGCCTTGAGGGCCTGCTTAAGATATATTTGGCGATTAAAGATCGGCTGCTTGTTCATACTGCCTCCTCGTTGATAAATTAAAGTGGATACGACAAGATGTACTGTACTGGCCCAATTGTTTGGCCACTATGTTCAGGTAGGGGAGTTTTATGTCTGAGCGTCCAGATGTCGACCTCGATCCGGAGGCCAAGCGGGTTTTTGACAAGTATTTGCAAACCATCAGTTTCCGTTCCGAGGTTTACTACCGTGGCCAGATTTGCGATGACTGGTTTCTGGATACCTCAGGAACGGGTAATATCAATGTGCATGTAGTTTGTCATGGCGACTGCTGGTTCCGCTTGCCGGGGTTAAGTGAACCAGTGCAGCTGTACGCGGGGGACGTGGTTGTTTTGCCGCACGACGCATCGCACCTTTTAGTGTCGTCATCCGACTTACCGGCCCAGTACGGCAAGATCTCGAAGCCACACCAAGGTCAACACAACCGCGAGGCACCCGGAACCGCGCTCTTTTGCGGCTATCTCATCGTTGACAAAAATGCCTATGGACACGTGTTTGCGATGTTGCCGGACTATCTCGTGATTCGCAGCCGGGAAGACGCAGGGGCAACGCCGTTTCGCACGTTAATCGATTTATTATTTTCCGAAACGCAGGCTGACCACCTCGGCGCCCCCGCCATTCTGGACCGCCTGGCGGATGCCTTGATGTTTTACGTGATCCGTCATTCGATGATGCAGGGAGCACGGCCTGTCGGCCTGGTGGTGGCGTTGACGGACAAACAAATCCGTCCAGCCCTGGTGGCCATGTGCGACGAGCCCGAACGGGCCTGGACGGTGGATATCCTGGCGGAACGGGCGTTTATGTCACGCTCCAGTTTTGCGCAGCGTTTTAACGACCTGGTTGGTCAGACGCCCATGGAGTTCTTGACCGATTGGCGCATGCAGCTTGCCCGTGGCTGGCTGGAGCGGGATCGTCACAGTGTCGCGGAGGTTGCCGCGCGCTGCGGATATCAATCGGAAGCGGCTTTCAGCAAGGCCTTCAAGCGAATTACAGGAGTGGGTCCTGGAGAGTTTCGACGCGCCCGTCTGCCCACCTCAAGCACCTCCGGCGGTTGAGGTTGTGTGCTACGGCAGGCACGACGACCCGCCGGTTTCCTGGCATGGCACACTGCAAAAACCGGGTGAGAACAGAATGGCACTTACTTAAGGCAATACGGCCCATGAACGTCATTGCGAGGCCGCGTCCTTGGCGCCGTGGCAATCTCCGTACCTTTGGCGTTCACACTGGCGTGCCTCCCTCACGGGGGTTGCTTCGTCACTATCGCTCCCCGCAAAGACGGAACACAGCGGCCAGCGGCGGATGTCCCTATACCGAAGGGCACTTGAGTAAGTGCCCTTCGGTACCGACCCCTTTGATTCTCCGGCTTAAGCGGTTGACTTAAACGATTTGTCAGTTTAATAGAATATTTTTGATATCCTCCGATCTCCACTCGTTAACACACGTATTCAATCCTTCCACGCTCACTTCATAACCTTGTTTTTTTGCTTCCAGAATTGCAATATAAGCGGCCATGCCACCCGGTTTTGCTAAATTAATGGAGAACCTTTTTGCTTCGTTGCACCGTGGTGTTTCGCTGATCGATGAATTAAGCATGAATAATGCAGATGGAGTACCATCGGCTACAAAAATGGAAGTAATTTTCCCGCTCGCATTTCCGGCAAGTGAAGAGTTGGAAAAAAATATGGTGGCAAATACAAAAAGAAACTTATGCATAATACATCCTCCTATACTCGAAGCATTAAAGGTGAGGGGGCAGAGAGCGCGGGCGAAACCCGTTGGCGGGGCATCCCTATCGAGCGCGGAGTCAGGGCTGCACATCCGCATGCAGCAACTCTAGGAACTCGGGCAATCCCGGCATGGTTTCATATTGTGTCCCGGGTGGTGCGATAATATCCCACGATGCTTTGGAGTCAACGAACAGGTGAGCGACTATTTCCAGTTGGCCGTCATCAGCAAGCAGGCCGGCAGGCACCCAGTAATAGGCTGAGCCCCTGAGAGGATTGGGTACGGGGGAGCCGCATTTCGAACAGAAGTCTGAGCGAAACCCCGTGTCCTTAATCCAAGAGGAGATATGTTCCTGGCCGGCAAGCCAGCGAAAATGTTTGTTTCCAACAATGGCCGCGGAGTTCGATGAGGATCCACCCTGCTTTCGACAAAGCGAACAATGGCATTGATAGAGCTTCGGAACAACACCTGCAATCTCAAATTCAACTGATCCACAAAGGCATTTACCACGCATAGAGCATCCTCGTGATGATCAAGCTCAAATCAATGAAAACCACGCGCGAAACCGCAGTTTCCCACAGTTTCCCATGGGCACGCCATTCGCCGAAGTCCATTGGGTGGCACAGCACTCCTTTCGGTGCGCACCCTTTAATCCGGCATCGACAGGATTTATTTTTGTGTCGATACCAAGTAAGGCTGCAGGGCGCGCTCAAAATCCAAGTGCAACATTTAAAGGATATAATGTTGCATGGGAAAAAACTACACGCAGTTAAGCATCGAAGAACGAACAATGATTCAAACACAGTTATCCATGGGGTACAAACCCGGGCAGATCGCGCGTGACTTGGGCCGCTCTGCCGCCACGCTGAGTCGGGAGTTGAAACGTAACGACTGGACACGTCCGAAACGGCCCCGTGGCGTTGGCAGACCTTCCGTGACGGGTGGTTATCGAGCCGACATTGCCCAACAACGGGCCAATGCCTGCACGGCCACGCCGCGTGTTGAACAGCGCCTGCGACCAGGAACGGCCTTGCGGAAGCAGGTTCTAGGCTATCTGAAGGCGGGCTACTCCCCGGAGCAGATTGCTGGCACACTGGTCAGCGTGCATCCCGATACCCCATCACTGCAGGCTTCACACGAAACCCTCTACACCGCGATCTACGCCATGCCCCGTGGCGCGTTGCGCACGGAGGTCATCGGCTGGTTGCGCTTCGGCCATGCCAAGCGCCGCCCCCGGGCGCGTGGCGAGGATCGACGCGGAAAGATACCGGACATGGTCAGCATCCATGACCGGCCGCCGGAGATCGAGGAGCGTTTGGTGCCCGGGCACTGGGAGGGCGACCTCATCAAGGGGGCGTTCAACCGTTCGGCGGTGGGTACGCTGGTGGAGAGGATGACGCTGTTCACGGTGCTCGCCTGGATGGACACGGCCAGCGCCGAATCGGCCGTGAAGGGTTTCGGTCAGGTACTCAACCGGATCGACGCGCAGAAGCGCCTGTCGCTCACGTACGATCAAGGAAGGGAGATGACGGCGCATCAACGGCTGACAGATGCCACCGGGGTGAAGGTCTACTTCGCCGATCCGCACAGCCCCTGGCAGCGTGGCATCAACGAGAACACCAACGGCCTGTTGCGGCAGTACCTGCCCAAGGGCAGCGACCTGAGTGGCTACACCCAGAAAGAGCTGGATGCCATTGCCTGGAAACTGAACACCCGGCCACGCAAGACGCTCGGTTTCAAGTGCCCGGCCGAGTTGTTCACACCAGATGCTTTCGATTTCCGGCAGCATCATGCTGCGCTTTTTGCACTTGGTACTTGAAACCGCCCAGTATTAAATAAATCTGAATGCAAGGAAATTCCCTCTATTTCCTCCAGCGGTGGTTCAGGATCGAAGACACCGCCGCCGGGGACTCCCTGAACACCGCACGGGGGTAGTCTGTTCACAAAACGGCAAGAACGATGAAAAGAACAAAAGGAAGACAGAAAAACACCCTCACCACCGCCCTGCGGGGACC
>JANNJF010000492.1:0-5476 GCA_031405715.1 Gammaproteobacteria bacterium
CAGAATGCAGTAGCGTCGACGTCCATTCGAAGGAGCGCGACAGCCGATGCGAGCGAGTCGAGGCCTATGTGGTGGTGGACGGTGGCATGACCACCCTTGAGCGCAGCTCGCTCATGTCGGAAGACGCCTATCTCGACGCCATCGAGCAGTACGGAGATGAATTCGACGCGCGCATGGGTGCCGAGGCGATTCGCGACCTGCTGAAGGCCATCGACCTGGAGGCCGAGGCCACCAAGCTGCGCGACGAACTCGCCGGCACCACGTCCGAAACCAAGATCAAGAAGCTGGCCAAGCGCCTGAAGGTGGTCGAGGCGTTCCTGCACTCCGGTAACAAGCCCGAGTGGATGGTGCTGGAGATCCTGCCGGTGCTGCCGCCGGAGCTGCGCCCCCTGGTGCCGCTGGACGGTGGCCGTTTCGCCACCTCCGATCTGAACGATCTGTATCGCCGCGTCATCAACCGCAACAACCGCTTGAAGCGCCTGCTCGACCTCAACGCCCCCGACATCATCGTGCGCAATGAAAAGCGCATGCTGCAGGAAGCGGTGGACGCGCTGCTGGACAATGGTCGCCGCGGCAAGGCCATCACCGGTGCCAACAAGCGCCAGTTGAAGTCCCTGGCCGACATGATCAAGGGCAAACAGGGCCGTTTCCGTCAGAACCTGCTGGGCAAGCGCGTCGACTACTCCGGCCGTTCCGTCATCGTCATCGTGGTGGGCCCGACTCTGAAGCTGCACCAGTGCGGCCTGCCGAAGAAAATGGCGCTGGAGCTGTTCAAGCCGTTCATCTTCTCCAAATTGGAGATGCGCGGTCTCGCCACCACCATCAAGCTGGCGAAGAAGATGGTGGAACAGGCCAGTCCCGAGGTGTGGGACATCCTGGAAGAAGTCATCCGCGAACATCCGGTCCTGCTCTACCGCGCCCCGACCCTGCATCGCCTCGGCATCCAGGCGTTCGAGCCGGTGCTGATCGAAGGCAAGGCGATCCAGCTGCATCCGCTGGTGTGCGCGGCGTATAACGCCGACTTCGACGGAGACCAGATGGCGGTGCATATCCCGCTGTCCCTGGAGGCGCAGCTGGAGGCGCGCACCCTGATGATGTCCACCAACAACGCCCTGTCGCCGGCCAATGGCGAACCCATCATCGTGCCGTCCCAGGATATCGTGCTGGGTCTGTACTACATGACGCGCTCGAAGATCAATGTCCCGGGCGAAGGCAAGGCATTTTCCGATGTGGCCGAGGTGCACCGCGCCTATGAGACACGCCAGGTGTCACTGCATGCGCGTATCAAGGCCCGTATCCGCGAGGTGGTACTGGCGGAAGACGGCAGCAAGACTGTCACGCACAAACTGCACGACACCACCGTCGGCCGCGCACTGCTGTCGGACCTGCTGCCCGAGGGCCTGCCGTTTGCCCTGATCAACAAGGACCTCAAGAAAAAGAACATCTCGGAACTGATCAACTCCTGTTACCGCGATGTCGGCCTCAAGTCCACGGTGATCTTCGCCGATCAGCTGATGTACACCGGCTTCGCCTATGCGGCGCGTGCCGGTATCTCCATCGGTGTGGACGACATGGTGACGCCGACGGAAAAGGCCAGCATTATCGGCGCCGCCGAAGACGAGGTGATGGGTATCCAGAAACAATACTCCTCCGGCCTGCTCACCGATGGCGAGCGTTACAACAAGGTGGTGGACATCTGGACCCGTACCTCGGAGAAGGTCGCCAAGTCCATGATGGAAAAACTCGGCACCGATGAAGTCACCGATGCGGATGGCAAGAAGGTCAAGCAGGATTCCTTCAACTCCATTTACACGATGGCCGACTCCGGTGCGCGCGGCAGCGCCGCCCAGATCCGTCAGCACGCCGGTATGCGCGGCCTGATGGCCAAGCCGGATGGCTCCATCATCGAAACACCCATCACGGCGAACTTCCGTGAAGGCCTCAACGTATTGCAGTACTTCATCTCGACCCACGGCGCGCGTAAAGGCCTGGCGGATACCGCGCTCAAGACCGCCAACTCCGGTTACCTCACCCGCCGTCTGGTGGACGTGTGCCAGGACCTGGTGGTGACGGAAGAGGATTGCGGCACGACCCAGGGCGTCATCAAGGCGGCCCTGGTGGAAGGCGGCGAAATCGTGGTGCCCTTGCGCGAACGCATCCTCGGTCGCGTGGTGGTGGGCGACATCACCGATCCGGTGGGTAATAAGGTGCTGGTGCCCAACGGCACCATGTTGGACGAGCGCCTGGTGGTGCTGCTGGATGAGAAAAACATCGACCAGGTGCTGGCCCGTTCACCGGTGACCTGCGAGACCCGTTTCGGTATCTGCGCCAAGTGTTATGGACGCGATCTTGGTCGTGGACACCTGGTCAACCAGGGCGAGGCGGTGGGTGTTATCGCCGCTCAGTCCATCGGCGAACCGGGCACCCAGCTCACCATGCGCACCTTCCACATCGGTGGTGCCGCGTCGCGCGTCAGCGCCATCAGCGGCATCGAGGTCCGGACCACGGGCTCGGTGCGCCTCAATAACATCAAACTGGTGAAACACGCCAGCGGCAACAACGTGGCGGTGTCGCGTTCCGGTGAACTGGTGATCCAGGACGAACTCGGCCGTGACCGCGAGCGTTACAAGATTCCCTACGGTGCGGTGCTGAGTGTCAGCAACCAGGACAAGGTCAAGGCCGGCGCGGTCGTGGCCAACTGGGATCCCCATACCCACCCCATCGTCACGGAAGTGGCGGGCAAGGTGCAGTTCTCCGATCTGATCGATGGTGTGACGGTGAATCGCCAGACCGACGAGGTAACGGGCTTGAGCACCTACGTGGTGCTCGATCCGAAGCAGCGTTCCGGTGCCAAGAACATTCGCCCGATGATCAGTCTGGTGGATGCCGCTGGCAAAGGTCTCAACATCGTCGGTACCGACATCCCGGCCAAATACATGCTGCCGCCCGGCGCCATCATTACGGTGGAAGACGGCAAGAGCGTGGGTGTGGGTGACGTGCTCGCGCGTATTCCGCAGGAAAGCTCCAAGACCCGTGATATCACCGGCGGTCTGCCGCGGGTGGCGGAACTGTTCGAGGCGCGCAAGGCCAAGGACCACGCGATACTCGCGGAGACCAGCGGTGTGGTGTCCTTCGGTAAAGACACCAAGGGCAAACAGCGTCTGGTCATCACCGACAAGGACGGCCAGGAGCACGAGTACCTGATCCCGAAAGGCCGGCATATTACCGTGTTCGAGGGTGAAACCGTGGAGCAGGGCGAAGTCATCGTGGACGGCGCTCCGGTGTCGTCCGACATCCTGCGTCTGCTCGGTGTCGAGGCCCTGGCCAACTACATCGTGGACGAAGTGCAGGACGTGTACCGACTGCAGGGCGTGAAGATCAACGACAAACACATCGAGGTGATCGTGCGCCAGATGCTGCGTAAGGTGCGTGTGCTCGACCCGGGCGACACCCAATTCCTGCCGGGCGAGCAGCTGGAACGTTCGCGCGTCATGGACGAGAACGAGCAGGTCGAGGCCCAGGACAAGCGTCCGGCCACCAGTGAGCGTGTGCTGCTGGGTATCACCAAGGCCTCGCTGTCGACGGAATCGTTTATCTCCGCCGCCTCGTTCCAGGAAACGACCCGCGTACTGACCGAAGCGGCCATTACCGGCAAGAGCGATCGCCTGCGTGGTCTCAAGGAAAATGTCATCGTCGGTCGCCTGATACCCGCCGGTACCGGACTGGCCTTCCATCAGGAACGCCGGCGCAAGCGCCAGGAAGATCTGGACGAGGCCGCTTCACTCCGCCAGTCATTGACCACCACCAAGCCCAAGCCGGCCATGAGTGGTGGGGGGGATGACGAGGCCGCCTCGGCCTGAGGAACCGGCGCCGAGGGTGAGCAAGGTTCCGCCTGGCTCACGGTTGGCGCTGGTTTTTCCGACTGACCCGATCCTCTATTTAGGATAGTCACACGGCTATACCTGACTGTTCCGATCAGCTATTTTCCGGGCAGATTACACGATTATTTCCGCTAGATACCCCCCGGCAGGTGGGCCTCGGGTTTTCGTGGGGGAACCGGGGCTTTTAGGGTGGGGAATGCTTGACATGCACGGGGCGACTGCCTAGAATCGCGCCCCTCTGACCGACCGGATTTCACCGGTCTGTCGTTTGTTTTTTTGGTTCTGAGAGTTATTTATGCCGACAATTAATCAGCTGGTGCGCAAACCGCGCACCCGTGCAAAACAGAAGACCACGGTGCCGGCCCTGCAGGCCTGCCCGCAGCGACGCGGCGTCTGTACGCGCGTCTACACCACCACCCCCAAAAAGCCCAACTCGGCTTTGCGTAAAGTGGCGCGTGTACGTCTTACTAATGGTTACGAAGTCACGACCTATATAGGTGGTGAAGGCCATAACCTGCAGGAACACTCGGTGATCCTGATTCGTGGCGGCCGCGTTAAGGATCTTCCCGGCGTGCGCTATCACACGGTGCGTGGCACCCTGGATACCGCCGGTGTGGCGGATCGCCGTCAGGGACGTTCCAAGTACGGCGCCAAGCGTCCGAAGTCCTGAAATATTACGTAGCAAGCGCGCCGCGCAGGGTCTGTGCGGCGTTTTTGTCTTGAAAACATTGAAATAAACGAACCGTCAACGACGAGAAGCACTGGATTATGTCGAGAAGAAGAGAGATTCCGAAACGCCAGATCACGCCGGATCCGAAGTTCCACAGCGAGGCCTTGGCAAAATTCATCAACGTCCTGATGACCGGCGGCAAGAAGTCCGTGGCCGAAAAGATCGTCTATGGCGCCCTCGAGGCCATCGCCGGCAAGACCAAGTCCGACCCACTGGAAGTGTTTGGCCAGGCCCTCGACAACTTGCGTCCCATGGTTGAAGTGAAGAGCCGCCGTGTCGGTGGCGCGACCTATCAGGTACCGGTGGAAGTGCGTCCGGCCCGTCAAACGGCCCTCGCGATGCGTTGGGTGACGGATGCCGCCCGCGCCCGCAGTGAGAAATCCATGGGCCAGCGTTTGGCGGCGGAGCTGCTCGAGGCGTCGGAAAAACGCGGCAACGCCATTAAGAAGCGCGAAGACGTGCATCGTATGGCGGAAGCCAACAAGGCCTTCTCGCATTATCGTTGGTAAGGCATTAATTAAATTTTAGGAATCTGACCGTGGCACGCCATACACCCATAGACCGTTACCGCAACATCGGCATCATGGCGCATATCGATGCGGGTATGACCACGACCACGGAACGTGTGCTGTTCTATACCGGCGTGTCCCACAAGATCGGCGAAGTGCACGAAGGCACCGCGGTCATGGATTGGATGGAACAGGAACAAGAGCGCGGTATCACCATTACCTCCGCCGCCACCACCTGTTTCTGGAAGGGCATGGGCGGGCAGTTCCCCGAACATCGCATTAACATCATCGATACCCCGGGACACGTGGACTTCACCATTGAAGTCGAGCGCTCCCTGCGCGTGCTGGACGGTGCC
>JANNJF010000493.1:0-1202 GCA_031405715.1 Gammaproteobacteria bacterium
ACACCAGCAGACTACTGAACAGCATGGCGATCAGCATCACAACCTCCGCGTCGGGTCATCCCAGGGCACTGCAGAAAGTCTATGTCACCAACTCCACCGGCGCCACCCGTGGACCCTGCGACGCTTAGGGGTTGTTGAGGATGATCAGCGCCACCCCGGCGAACACCAGCAGGCCCCCGGCCACCACGCTGGGAGTGACGTGTACCTGCCGGAACAATAAATAGGAAAACAACACGACAAACACCGGATAGGAGATCTCGATGAGACTGGCCAGGGTGGCGTTACGGCTGTTGATCGACATATACAGCAGCACCGTACCGACGATGCTGGTGGCACCGAGGGCGATGACGAGCAGCTTGGAACTCCAGTCCATGCCCTTGATCACCAGGTAGTCGGCGGCCAGGTGGCGATAGAACAGCGCCGACACCAGCAGGACGGGGATCGCCGTCAGCATCAGCACCCCCACCGGTGATATGCGCTTGAGCGCGTTGTCCACCAGCGGATAATGGATGCCCCATATCGTGGCCGCACCGAGGGCTGTCACATACCAGGGTAATTGCATGGTTCAACTCCTCAGGGATCTAAAAGCGTACATGGCCAGGAGAGGTCTGGAATTTCTCTCCTAGCGTGCGATGAGGCAATAGCCGAACGGCTTTGGAGTAAGGCGGCTTACCACCGATTTACAAAGCGGGAGCAAGCTCCCGCACTCCACGTTGGATAGCGCCACGTTTCATCCGAGCTGCGACCCACAACAATTATTTTCCGGATGCATCCTTAAACCGCATGCCCGGCTGCGCCGTGCGGAACCAGACCTCCAGCGCCGCGGCGCGCACGTCGCCTTCCGCCGGCGACCAGGCGGCGAAGTCTTGCGCTCCCATAGGCCGGTACGGCCCGGATTTTATTTCTATCACACTCGAACCCGGTTCAAGCGCGGTCACGGTGTGCCAGGTGTCCGCGGGGATCTCGATGCCCAGCACCGGGCCGCCAGGGCGGACTTCGATACGCTTGGTCACCTCGCCGGCATCGTCGAAGATCAGTGCGACCACCGCACCCGTCAGACAAAGAAACAATTCCCAGCGCCCATCACCGGCATGGCGATGCGGCCGGACATAACTGCCCGGTTCGATGGCATTACAAAAACGATTGATCGGATCATCCGTGGTCGGATGCAGGTTGTGATTGGCGCGCAGGCGCGGCGCGGC
>JANNJF010000494.1:0-3119 GCA_031405715.1 Gammaproteobacteria bacterium
GGCGGTTTTGCCGTGGGCTTCTGGGTGTTCGCCGGACTGGCCTTGCTCGGACTGGTGGGCCTGGTGTCGGTGAAGAAACGCTGGCGCACCACGTGGGGCGCGGTCTCCGGCGCACGTGTGTAATGGCGTGGTTCGAGGGCTGCCGTCGGTAGAGGGGTTGTGTAGGTCGGTGGCGGATGTGTAACACTAGCGTGACTCCGCAAACCGACAACAGGCGCCGATGACCACAGAACAACTACAGACCCGCATCGGTTATGTCAGCGAAACCGGTCGGCGCAAGGCGAATGACGATTTCGTCGCCGCGCTCACCGGCCACACCCATTTTCGCGCGATGAACGATACTCTGGTGGTGATCGCCGACGGGGTCGGCGGCGGTGTGGGCGGGCGCGAAGCGGCGGAGACCACGACACGCGGATTTATCGACGCTTATTACAGTCTGCCTGGCACACTGGGCGTGGATCGCGCCGCCGCACGTGCCTTGTCGGCCATGAACCGCTGGATTTACGCCCAAGGCCGGCAGGACACGCGCCTGCAGAACATGGCCACCACGTTTACCGCCCTGGTGCTGCGCGGACGCCAGGCGCACATCGTGCACGTGGGCGATACCCGCATCTACCGCTTGCGCGAGCATCGCCAGCAACGACTCACCGAGGATCATACCCACCACCATCCGGACCTGCAGCATGTCCTGCTGCGCGGCGTTGGCCTGGAGGCGAGTGTGCGGGCCGATTACGCGGTGCACGGACTCAGGCCGCACGACCGTTTTCTACTATGCAGTGATGGATTGTATGGCGTGCTGAACGACAGCCGTATCCAGGCGATTCTCGACGAGCGCGAGTCGCCGCAGGAGGCGGCGGAGCGGCTGGTGGCCACGGCCCTGCAGGCGGGTAGTCAGGACAACATCACTGCCTTGGTGCTGGACGTGGTGGGTCTGCCCGCGGCGGATCAGGGGCATCTGGAAAGTATGGTCGCTGCACTACCGATACTGGAGCTGCCCAGGATCGGCGATAATATTGACGGCTTTCGTCTGCATGAGATGATTTCCGACGGTCGTTACAGTCGTTTATTCCGCGCCGAGGATACACGCGAACAGCGCGAGGTCATCCTCAAATTTCCCCACCCGCGGGTCACCGCCGAGTCACATTATCGACGCGCCTTCGTGCGCGAGGCATGGGTCGGCACCCAGGTACGCAGCCCTTATGTCGGCGAAATTATCGAACTGCCACCCGGGCGACAGACACGGCTTTACTCTGCGATGCCCTACTATCAGGGACACACACTGGAGACGCGCCTGCTGCGCCAACCGCCGGTGTCTCTGGATGAGGGTATGACCATCGGCATCACCCTGGCCAAGGCGGTGTATGCCTTGAATCGCCTGCGCATTATCCATCGTGATATCAAACCGGATAACGTCATGCTGGAAGCGACGCCCTCGCGTTATGCGGCGGACAGCGGTACCGCCGGCTGGACGTTGAAGCTGCTCGATCTGGGCGTGGCGCGCCTGCCCGGCATTCAGGATGAGGCGGACGAAGACATCCCCGGAACTCCCAGTTACATGGCGCCGGAACTGTTCGATGGCCAGGCGGGGGATGAACGCTCGGATGTGTACGCCCTGGGCGTGACCCTGTATCGCATGTTCAGCGTTGGACACTATCCGTATGGTGAGGTCGAGCCGTTTTCGCGGCCGCGTTTCAGTAAACGCACGCCGTTGACGCGCCACCGTCCCGATCTGCCGGCGTGGCTGGATGCGGTCCTGACGCGCGCCACCGCCGTCGATTCCAGCGACCGTTACGCGGATGCCATGGAGCTTGCCTTCGAGCTGGAAAACGGATTGATGCGCGGCGCCAAGGCGCAGCCGGACAAGCTGTCATTGTACGATCGTAATCCGCTGCGATTCTGGCAGGTGGTGTCGCTGTTATTGGCCGTGGCGCTGGTGGTGGTGCTCGCGCTGAAGTAGTGTTCTTAACGTTATGGCGCACGGAACTGTTTGCGGATAGCACCAAGGCTTGTTACGTGTATGTCCTGGGCGGATCGACTAGAAAAAACAGCCCAGCACCGAGCGTTTCAGCGATACAGCCTGTAGGTCACTGCCACGGTCAGCAGCATGGCCGCGAGCATCGCAATGCCCAGCCACAAGGCGAAGCGCCGCGCGAGTGGCTTCCGGCCGCCGCCGGTTGTCTGGGCCCCGTCCATGCTGCGATCGATCGCCCGGATCAGCTCGTCCAGGCTGGTGAAACGGTCGGCGGATTCACGCGCCTGCAGGCGCGTCACGAGACGTCGTACATCCGCTGGCAGATCGGCAAACCCCGCACCCGGGACAAATACGCCATTGCGCAAGGTCGGCGCAACGCCGAACAGCATCTCGTGCAGGATCACCCCCAGGGCATACAGGTCGGCCGCGCGCGAGCGCGCGCTGGCAACCGGCTGATAGCGCGAGTTGGTGACATTGATATCGTGCTCGTACAGCCCGAAGTCCGTCACCTTTACGCCATCGCTTGCGGTAAACAGGATATTCGACGGGCGCAGGTTGCCGTGCACGACTTCGTGCCGCAGGGCATGGGCAAGGGCGGCGCACACATCGTGGATGATAGGCAGGGCCTTGTCCCACGGTATGGTGCGCGCCATGCGGTCGCGCAGGCTGCCGCCGGCGATATACTCCATGACGATGATGAACGCACGCTCATTGCTCGAGGCGCCGTGTATCGCCGCAATATTCGGGTGCGGGTGGGCAGCGAGTATGCGCGCCTCGGCCAGCCCCTCCTTGCGTCCATAAATACGCTTGGTCACGATCAACCGGCCGCTCGCCTTGTTGTCGTACAGGCATACGCTGCGCTGGCGGCTGTCGCGCAACACATCCAGCAGCACGTTCTTTTTCGCAAATCCGGTGTCGTCCTGTTGCACGCGCTGCTTCTGTGCCGCCTGCAAGTGACTGCCACCCAGGATTTCCAGCAAGCGCTCCCGGGGTTGCTCGGCGGATGAATAGCGCGCACGCGGTTCGCGGTGAAGACAGCGCAGGATCACCTCGTCCAGTTCGCGCGGCACACGTCCGTCGATTTCCGATGGACGCTGCAAACTCGCCTCGGGCCGGCCGCCGGTAAACAGCTCGTACAGGATGACGC
>JANNJF010000495.1:0-2730 GCA_031405715.1 Gammaproteobacteria bacterium
TTGTTCCGGTGTGTAACCCGCCTTGTGATTGTTGCAACGTTTACACGCCGTGACCACATTGTTCCAGCTATCCACGCCGCCCCGACTGAGCGGCGTGACATGGTCGCGTGACAGTTCGCGCGCATGGAACGGCGTTCCGCAATAAAGGCAGAGGTGGGCATCGCGCGCAAACAGCGCCGGATTGCTCAATGGCGGGGAATAATGTTCCATCACCTTGGCAAAGGCGCGATTGTCCCCGGCGGTGGCGATGATGGAATTCACTTCGATCACGCTGCGTAAACCGGTCACCGAATTGTGGCCACCGTGCACGTGATACAGGGATACTCCACAGGTATAGGCCACTTGGCCCAAATGATAGAGGCGCACCGCATCCTGGAAATCGATCCACTCCAGCGGCATGCCCGCCACGTCGGTGCGCAACACTTGTTGATTAAGAGAATACAAGGTCGTTCCTTTGTATCTGAGTCAAATGCATTGAGCTGCTGGTTGAAAAACAAACATGCATACAGCCCTTTCAACGCTCTCAGCCCTGGCCCGGGCCTGCGTACCCAACGCGGGCCCGGGGTCAGCGGACTTAAGCGATATTTTTATCCGATCCGCAGGCACTTGTCCATGTTTTGCCGTCAGAAGCGGAATCCCAGTTCAGCCACGGCGCCCACGTCGTTTTCGTTGCCCACGGCCGCCACATCCAGGTGCACGCCGAAAACCGACAACCCCAGCCCCACGGAATACAGGTCGAGGCTGTCGACAATACCGGTATCCGCCAGATTACGCTGCCAGCCGAGGCGCAGTTGCAGGGTTTTGAAGACATTAAATTCCGTGCCCATGGCCAGCATGCGGGTCTTCTGATCGAAATATACGGGCTTGTTTTCGGTCAAATCCATATCCGCCGCAAACGTGAACCAGCCACCACCGTAGGCCAACCCCGCACGGAGCTGGGGCTCCAGGGTAATAACGCGATTATTCACGGTCCTGTAGTCGTTACTCACCAGATTGCGGCCGACGACACCGGCGCGCCAGCCCTGGGTGGCGCCATAGACCAGCCCGGCGTCCAGGTTGAAGCTGCTGTCTTCGGTCTGGTTGTTGGCGTTGTCCGTAAGCGTAGGATCATTTTTGATCAGCTCCTGGTAGTCATTGGTCTTGAGCATTACGTATTTCGGCGTCAGGCCCCAGGCAAAGCGCTGTTGGTCGCTGCCGGCAGCGAAGGAATAGCCTATCTCGGTCGACTCGATACCGATGAAATTCACATAACTGTCGTTGAAGGTGACAGTATCCGTACCCCTGGTGACTTTGACACTATTGCGGGTATACCCGTTGACCGACACCGCGCTGCCAAAGCGCTTGCCGGAAAAACCAACCACGATGCCGGCATTGGCATCGGCCAGCACGGCCTTGCCATTCGCCGAAGTCAGCGCGGCGTCGGCGGCAGCGACATTGCCGGCATCGTAGGCCGATTGAAACGCGTCGATGTCGTCCACCAAACCGGACGGATCCGCCACGCGCACACCCACCACCGGCAGCAAGATGGAAAATTTGTCCTCCGGCTTCTGTGCCGCCAGCATGGCCGGATTGAAGAACGCGGCATTGGCGAGGGTGCCCGCCGCAACCCCCGCGTTACCCATGCCCGCCGAGCGCGCGTCAAAGGAACCAAAAGGTGCGGCATAGACCTGCTGCCCGGCCAGGCCCAGGACGACCCCCAAACCGATAAAAATTCTTTGTTTCATTTAGTCGACTGCTCCTTTTAATGGTTGATCACAGAGCACCGCTAGGTAGTTCCGGTGCCGCCTGTTTGTACCCCGCCGCACCCGGCGGTACACTATTTTTAAGTGTAGCAGCTACGCATGCCGCAGCCTGTCCACGGAAATACGCATACCTACCTCTCATCGGCGGATACTCGAGTGACCCCCCAGGCAGAACTTACCCTTTACTACCGCTGGCTGCGCCAGTACGGCATCAACGATTCGCACAGCGGCAACGCCTCGGTGCGCGCGGACGAAAGCATCTGGATCACGCCCACCGGCGCCTGCGCCGATACCTTGCGACCCGAGCAACTGGTGGAATGCCCCCTGGCAGGACCTTTCGGTAACGGTGCTTCGCAGGATGCCGCTCTGCATGCCGCGGTATACCAAGCCAATCCGGAAGCCCGCGCGGTACTCCACAGCCATGGCCCGCATACTGTCGCACTCACCCTGAACGGCGAGGATTTTTCACCGGCGGATTTTGAAGGACAGCTATACTTTCCCCGCGTTCCGGTAGTCACTGTTCCCTACGAGCGCTATTTCGCCGAAGCAGCACAGGCCGTGGCCAAGGTACTCGCCGAGTATCCGATCATGGTGGTGCGTGGCCATGGGGTGTATGCCTGCGCCAAGACCCTCAATCTTGCGTACAAATGGACATGCTCGCTGGAACACTCGGCTAAAACGGCATTCATCGCCCAAACGGCCGGCCGCTTATAAATCGATGCAGCAGTCACACTCTCTACAGTCCTGCACAGACCGCTGTCGGCCCCGATGCTCAACCGACAAGCCGTCCCGTGTCACCATCAGCTGCCGGCCGCTAACCGCAACAGCGGCGCCTAAAACAAAAAACCCGGCAATGCCGGGTTTTTTGTTTTTCGCATAGCGCGGAAACTTACTTGATCTTGGCTTCTTTGTAAGCCACATGCTTACGCACGACGGGATCGTATTTGCTCATCTCCATTTTGTCGGGCATGGTGCGCTTGTTCTTGGT
>JANNJF010000496.1:0-1768 GCA_031405715.1 Gammaproteobacteria bacterium
AGTGGATCTGGCCATCGAACGCCTGAAGGAAAGCGGCCATCTGTACCAAAAGGACGGCGCCTGGTGGTTCCGCTCCACGGACTATGGCGACGAGAAGGACCGCGTGGTGGTGCGCGACAACGGCCAGAAAACCTATTTCGCCTCGGACATCGCCTATCACATGGAGAAACTCGAGCGTGGTTTCGACCGGGTGATCGACGTATGGGGCGCGGACCACCACGGCTATGTGCCGCGGGTAAAGGCGGCGCTCGCCGCCATGGGCGAGGACGCCGGCAAGCTCGACGTGCTGCTGGTGCAGTTCGCCATCCTCTATCGCGGCGGCGAGAAGGCGCAGATGTCCACCCGCAGCGGCGAGTTCGTCACCCTGCGGGAACTGCGCCGCGAGGTGGGCAACGATGCCGCGCGCTTCTTCTACGTGCTGCGCAAGTGTGAACAGCACATGGACTTCGACCTCGACCTGGCCAAGTCCCAGAGCAACGACAATCCGGTGTATTACCTGCAATACGCCCACGCGCGCATCGGCAGCGTGCTGCGCATGGGAGAGGAAAAAGGCATGCCACGGAATCGCGAACTCGGCCTCGAACACTTGGACCGCCTCACCGAAGACCACGAACTGGCGCTGCTGGGCATCCTGGCGCGCTTTCCCGAGGTCATCGAAACCGCGGCCCTCGGTCACGAGCCGCACCAGGTGGCGTATTATCTGCGCGAGGTGGCCACGGGCTTCCACACTTATTACAACAGCCATACCTTCCTGGTGGAGGACGCGGCGTTGCGCAACGCGCGTCTCAACCTCATCGACGCGACCCGCCAGGTGCTGGCCAACGGCCTCGGCCTGTTGGGCGTGTCCGCGCCGGACAGCATGTAGCCATGGCGACGCGCCGCAATACCCGCAACAGCGGCGCACGCCGCGGCAAAAAGAAACTCCCGGTGTGGCTGGTCTTGCTCATCGGCCTCGGCCTCGGCGCCTTGCTCATGTGGGGCGGGCAACGTCTGTTTTTTCACGGCGGCAAACCCTTGAGCGGCATCAGCGGTCTGTTCTCCGGTAAGCGCGCCAGCCAAGAACACGCATCGGGCGCCACGGCCAGTGCGGCGAAAGAGCCGGCCAAACCCCACTTCGACTTCTACACCATCCTGCCGGAAATCGAGAGCGTGCTGCCCGAGCGCTTCGACAAAGGCGAGAAGCCGGGCAAAAAACCCGCCACCGCCAAACCCGAACGTCCCGAGGTGGCGAGCGTGCGCGATACCGGCGTGGTGTATGTGCTGCAAGCGGCGTCCTATGCCAACATCGAAGACGCGGACCGGCTCAAGGCCCGGCTGGTGTTGAATGGGCTGGAGGCACATATCGAGAAGGTGTCGATCGAAGGCAAGGGTACGTTCTTCCGCGTGCGCTTAGGCCCCTATGCGAAGGTGGACGACCTGGACACGGCCTACCAGAAACTCGGGCAACAGGGGATCAAAGCGATGCGGCTTAAGGTGAAGAAAGCCCCTGGTGCGTGATGGAGTGCGGGAGCTTGCTCCCGCTTTAATGTGGCGTGCCCGCCCTAAGAACCATAATCGGCGAAAGCGGCGGCAAGCCGCCGCACTCCTAAAGATGTTGGTAGGGTGGGCATCGCCCACCAGCGGAAGCGAAGCGGAGCCCCGCGTGGTGGGCGGATCCTTGGTTTTTAGCAAGGATTCTTCGAATCGCTTCACCGCCCAGCGCAAGCCCTTCACCAGGAATTCGATGCGTGCTTTCGGCTCTTCGATGGCAATCGCCTTTTCGAAAAAC
>JANNJF010000497.1:0-3780 GCA_031405715.1 Gammaproteobacteria bacterium
GGCTTTGAGCGCCAACACCGCGAACACGCTGTTGAGCGCGGTCATCATCAACAGGCGCTCGGTGACCTGGCCGCGTGGCTGTGCCGGTCCAGGCCATGCTGACCGCTGCGCTGGAACAGCGCCAGTTCCGGCGCGTCGGCGGATCGCAGGCCATCACCCTGGAGGCACGCGTCGTGGCCGCGACCCAGCACGATCTGAAGACCGCGGTCGTCGAAGGTCGCCTGCGCGAAGACCTCTATTACCACCTGAGCGTCGCAGCCCTGCATGTCCCGGCGTTGCGCGATCACCGGGAGGATGTGCCGGAACTGGTGAGTTATTACGTCAACTGGATGGTGGAAAATGAACAGCTGCCCTATCGTAAATTTTCCACCGCCGCCCTCAACGTGCTGCGCAATTATTCCTGGCCGGGGAACATACGCGAACTGCGCAACCTGGTACAGCGGCTACTGATGCTGAACCGCGCAGGTGAAGTTACCCAGGCCGAAGCCAGCGAGGCCCTCGCCGCCCAGTCGGCCCTGTCGAAACACGCCCTGCCGGCATCGCTGTTCGACCTGCCGCTGCGCGATGCGCGCGACCATTTCGAAAAACAATATCTGGAGTATCACCTGAAGCGCACCGGCGGCAACGTGGGCGAACTGGCGCAGGCCGTGGGCATGGAGCGCACGCACCTCTACCGCAAGCTCAAGGGCCTCGGCATCGACCCGAAGAACATCAAGTGAATGCAACGCTCCGCCAACTTGACTTAGGACATCCGCATCGCCCATGGCACTGATCGACAATCTAGAAAAAATGCTCGCTGCCGGACAGGACAGCGCCCTGCTGCGCTACGGCCTCGGCGGCGAATGTCTCAAACTGCAACGCTACGCCGACGCGACGCAACACCTGCGCAAGGCAGTAGAACTCGACCCCGGTTATTCAGCGGCGTGGAAGTTGTTGGGCAAGGCCCTGGCGGAAGCGGGCGATGTGCCGGACGCCATGCAGGCCTATCGGCAAGGCATCGAGGTTGCGGAGAAAAAAGGCGACAAACAGGCGGCCAAGGAAATGCAGGTGTTTCTCAAGCGGCTGGAGAAAAATCCGTAGGCAACGCCCTGCTATCAAATGTAGGTTGTGGTTAGCCTGCGAACCCCAACAGCCTTTGTATTATTGTCGACGCGCTATCGCGCGGCCTTAACCCCTAACTGCGGGTCCCGCCCCGCAGGCGGGTTACTTTTCTTTGTTTGTGCAAAGAAAAGTAACCAAAAGAAAGCACACCCGATCGCTCGCCGCGCAAAAACCGCGCGGTCCCCTGTGCTCCTCGCCCCACCGGGCCTCCGCTACTCGTAACGCCACTGTCGATGGCGTTACTCAAACAGTGCTCGCGGAAACCCCCCGGTGGGGCTGTGATGTGAAGGGATTCACAAATGCCGCGGAGCGCAGGGATGCGCGGGAGCGGCCGGTGCTCGGCGAGCTCGAACGGGACTTAAAATCTACACCAACCCAAACCCCTCACTGTCATTGCGGGAGCACAACGCCAAGTTTGTTGGGGTTCGCAAGCTCGCCCCAACCTACTGAACTCCTCTGTATGAAACACAGGAGATCAGACCTCGTTCGCCCCATCCACGGGCGGCTTGGGCAGACCTTCCTCCTGGGCTAGCGGCTGCTTTGCCTCATTTTTCTGATTTTGCTTTGCTTCTTTTTTCTGTTTCTTGGCGATCTCTTTCTGACGCTTAGCGAACGCATAGTTGGGCTGGGCCATTTGTAAACCTCTTCAGTTTGATTCAGGGTAACAGTGAACGCCTGTATGACCCATTTTACCACGGATCGTTCTTAGCGACCTCCAACGATCAGATATCGACCAAGAGGACGGAAAATGGAAAAATAGGGTAGCGCCCCCTTTCCCTCAAATATTTTCTACAGGTGTGCGAAGCTCTTTGTCAGTTGGCCATTTGCTTCTTATTAGATTGAACTCCGGATCGATATCGATATTTGTTATTTCACTTGCGTGAACGGGCCAGCGCTTGAACTCCGTCGAAGCATATGTTCTTAAGTTCTCAAAAGCTGGTTCAGGCGCGCGTTTCAGCAACTGAACGAGATGAGTAAGACTCACCTTTTCCGCATCTTTCCACTTCGCGAATTCGTTGATGAAGCCAACAAATCGGTCACGATTTCTCCGTTTTGGATATACAGCCTTAGATAATGAATCAAGGACACTTACATACAGGACTTGCTTATAGAGCCGAGTAGATGGCCCTGGGCTTTGGAGTCCAGCAATGAATTCAATTTGACTACGGAAGTGTCCGGTAAACTTTTCTATTTCTTTTACGGTTTCCTTTTTCATCGGCTCGCTAACCAAACAACCCAACGCCGCGTTGAGACGCGCGGTGCACGGATACAACAGGAAACGATGTGCTGTCTCACCGCGTCGGCCTCGAATGCGATGTTAGGATTAGTTTTTCTTTTTCTCTTTTATTTGTTCCTTTCTTTGTTCGGCAATAATCTTAGCTGGGTTCGATCGTCCTTTAATTTTTCTTGCCTCGTCTAGTGTTATACGAGTTTTGTTATTTTCCATTTTTTTCATGTTTGCTTTTCCTCACTAGTTCAAACTGAGATAATTCCTCATCGGTTAATTGATATAAATCTGGATCTTCAGAAATTATTTTATCGAAATCTGCTTCAGTAAGTTCGTTGAATTTTTTTGAATTTGACAGACTTTTAAGTTTTCTAGCCTGCTCCAGGGTGATTCTTCGAATATTCTCTGTCATATTACCAGTCCTTGTTTAAATGTTCGTGATTTGTACTGTTCAATCTCCCTATTTTTGGCAGGCCGTACAGAGATGATGCGATTGAAGGCTTTTCCTTCGCTATATACGCGCACTGTATATACTACAAACAGAATACCAAGCGGTCCTTTGCCTATCGTTTGGTAGCGGACTTCACCATATTCTTTTCGTGTATCAATTCTTTCCTAACGGAAAGGGTCATCCCAAATCAGTACCGCGTCTATAAAATCGATCCCTCTTTCTAGCAACGTTATTTGTCTTTTGTGTTCGTCCCATTCAAATTCCATTGAATCCTCCTTGTGGTATATATAATCACCTAGCTCCAATTCACCCCCTAAATGTCCCGTTGCAACGGGACATTTAGGGGGTCATAAATCCTGCAACTCAGAAAAATCAGAGTGTTGTTATTTAACGAACGGTGCATCCTGCACCACACTGGGTGTCTGAACAAACCGTATCCACAATGGATGAAAGCTTCTCGCGTAGCCGGAGAAAAGACAAGTTTTTCCTCCTGCCGTATTAGAGGTTTCTGAAGGACAAATTATGTTCACACAGTGAAATTACACGGGGTTTGAGGCCCCGTCGGAGCTCGCCGAGCACCGGCCGCTCCCGCGCATCCCTGCGCTCAGCGGCATTTGTGAATCCCTTCACATCACAGCCCCACCGGGGGATGTGCGCGAGCACTGTTTGAGCCATGCCTCATAGAGGGCATGGCGAGTAGCGGAGCTCCGGTGGGGCGAGGAGCACAGGGGACCGCGCGTTTTTCGCGGCGAGCGGGCCGGGTGTGCTTTCTTTGGTTACTTTCTCTGCACAAGCAAAGAAAGTAACCCGCCCGCGGGGCGGGACCCGCTAGTAGCTTTTCAAGCCGCGCGGTAACGCGACAACATGGTTGCTAAGGATAGGATGCTGCGCCGCGCCCTAAGCCCCGTCGGGAGCAAGCTCCCGGTAATACAGCGGCGGCAAGCCGCCGCACTCCCAAAACAGCGCGTCGCCATGACAGGGAATTTACCGGTAAAAACCC
>JANNJF010000498.1:0-2348 GCA_031405715.1 Gammaproteobacteria bacterium
CGTCGAATTGCGTATAGACCTGTATGGTGCCGTGATAACCGATGGCATAGAGGCCGTGTATTGGATCGGCGGGTTGTACCAGCGGTACGCCGGCCAAGCCAAGCAGGTCCGTGGCCACGCCGCCTCGGAACACATGATGCAGCACGCCGACACCCGTCAGGTTAAGAGTCAAACCGTTGGCCGAGGTGCTGGCAAACGGCGTGCCGCTGGCGGGTAACCAGCTCACCACCAGGTCACCCGGTTTGGCGGCGACATTGATCAGCGTCTGCGCATCAAAGTCCGCCGGCGCTTGACCGAAGGGCCGCACGAAGCCGCGGGCGCGTACCGGTGTGCCGGCGGTCAGCGCGCTGACATCCAGCGTGCCGGTGGCGATTTCATAGTGCGCCGGGTCGGCGTCGTTGGCCGGTGTGCTGCCAGTACCGGCGAAGTTGTATAAGGCTATGCGTCGACCGTTGATGCTCTGCAGGGTCATCTCTGCCGCGCCGCTGACCGCCGTGTTGAGGGTTCCGCTTAAGGAGGTTACGAGCATGCGCACCAGGCCATTGGTGGTGTCCAGGGTCTGTGCGCCGATGCTGCCCTGCAAGGTCCCGAGGGCGGTGATGCGCTGGCCGACGGAGATGTCATCTTTGGTCAGGTTAGCGCCGGGCAGCGCCTGGCGTGTCACTAAGGTGCTGGGGCTGAGATGCACGCTGACGGTATCGCGGAAGCTGAAGGTGCCGTCGGCGCGCACCAGTGTTGCGCCGCGTAGCGTGAGGTTGTCGCCGCTGCGTGCGATGACGCTGCCGCTGACGACGTCGCTGGTGCCGAAGGGCACGCTCGATCCGGCATACACCTCGCGGGCGACAAAGCGGTGGTTGGGGATGTCGAGGTCGCCGAAGGCCACCGTCGCGGTGGCCGTGGGCATGAGGGCGAGTTGCGCCAGGCCGGCCGCACCCTGGTAGTTCACGCCATTAATCTCGAACGCGGTATCGGTAGCGGTGCTCACGTTCAGGCCACCAAAGTCACCCAGCACACGATGGAACGGACGGAGCGCGAGGCGGAATGTGCCCGCGGCGGTATCCACCGACTTCAGCGGCCCGCGCACGCGGTGAATCTTCGGGTTCTGCGGATTGACGTCGGCTACGAGGAACGGTTCGACCGTCACCACCGGCGTGGCAGCCGACGTGTCCACGTGGTTGGTGGCCTGCAGATTGAAATCCAGGGTGAGATGCGCCGGTACGCCGGGCGCTATGACCAGCCGGCGCTGTGCGTCAAACCGCACGGTCACATCGAGGGTGGTGATGGGTTGTCCGTTGACGTCGCGTACGCTGGCGGCAACGGCATTGCCACTGGCGTCCTCCACCTGGATGTCCGCGGCGGAATAATCCAGCCGCATCTGCGCCCTGGTGTAAACGCCTGACGGGATGGTGGCGGCGGTGACGAACTCGGTCATGTCGGTATATTGTGCAAAGTCGATGCGTGACTTGAGCGGTAGGGTCTCGACCACCGTGCCGTCGGCCCGTGTCAGGGTGAGTGACAGCACGTCCACGCTGTAGGCGAGAAAGTCGCCTTCGGCGTCGGTCAGGCCGATGACCACTTCGCCGCGGGTGGCAGACGGGGTACCAGCGTCTCCAGAGCCGTTACAACCCGCCAGCAGTAACAGGAACAGGCTCATACTTAGGGCCAGAAAGGCAGTTAATCTGCCATTAAGGCCGGCGAATAGCGGATAGTTGATCATTGGTCCCTCCATTGGGTATAGGTTGTGGATTCTTCTCGCGGCCGGAATGCCCGGCCATGCACAACTCAACGCACACCCTGACGCCTGGTTGACGGCGGGATGAAAATTCAATTGCGGTTGGGCCTGTGTCGCGGACCGTGGGGTATTTACTGATCCGACCGGCAAATAGTGCGTACTGCTTTTCTCCCTCTCCGTGCGGGTTGTGTCTCCCCGAAGGGGGCCCGACGTGCACGGGGGAGAGACCGCCCGACCCACCCTGGTCGCGAATTGAGCCTTGGAACCGGGCGGTCTCTTCCCTCATCCGGCCCTGCGGGCCACCTTCTCCCGCGCGCGGGAGAAGGAGATTCGTGCGGCCTGCGGCCGGGTTCATGGGTAGGGTTAGGGTGAGGGGGAATCTTCGGCCTTGCCCCTCATCCTGTCCTTCTCCCAAAGGACATAGGTATCGACACAAGAACAAATCAAAAACCCCGCCAAGTCCCTTCCCCCTTTTAGGGGGAAGGTTAGGATGGGGGTGTGGGGCTGAACGATCACCAGAAACATCAATGGAGCGACCACCCCGCAAGGTCCCCACGGGCAAGGCCCGCAGAGTAATCCGTTTTGCCGGCACCAGGTTGGTCATTCCTGCATTGTT
>JANNJF010000499.1:0-5250 GCA_031405715.1 Gammaproteobacteria bacterium
TACTCCAGCGCGAAGGGCGCCCACTTCAGGCGGTCTTCTTTGGTGAAGCCGTATTCATCGGGCGGGGCCAATCCGTAAAAGCATTGATAAAAGTCGCGGAACAGGTCGCAATGTGGCAGAAAGCAACATATCTCTCTCAAGGAGTAAGGCATAGGCGATCATAATGAAAAATCCCATCCAGGATACAAGAACAACAGCCCAGGCTGCCCCAATTACACCAAGACCAGGGAAGTCGCCAATACCAAACATGAATATGTAAGTAGTCAGCATATGTAGTGGCAACAGGAAAAGGCCTAAAAGAAAAATTATCCGTAGGCGGCCAAGCGCGAACGCATACTCACGCAATACAACACTACCCAGCCCTGCTGGAAGAGCCCATGCGCAGGCACGTACATACTCGTTAACCAATAAACGTACATCATCTGGAAATCCTGCGAAGCGGAATAGAGCGTCGAATCTCAAGAGAATTGTTAACCCAGGTAGGCTTAAAAACATTGCGACATAAAATCCCTGTCTAGCGAGACCCGCAACGTTCTGTAGCTGGCCTGAACCTCGAATATTTGATACAGCGACACCAATGGCAGACAAAATAGTTGCGCACGTGATAAATACAGTAGCGTACACGGAGAGTCCAAGACCTCCAGCTGCAATTGCAGGAACGCTTATACGTGCAAACATCAGTATGCTAAAAAACGACATTACCACCTGTGAAAATATAAGAAACATCATAGGCACTACAAGCCGAAACATTTCTATGCTCTCACTGTAAAAATCTGCTACCAGTCCTTCATGTGGTTTAGAGAAGATGGGATACATTTTCGTTACGTATTACATTTTATCCATCGCCTGAAGGCCGAGCAGATCCATTCCGAGTTTCAGCACATTTGCAACCACAGCACTAAGAGCTAAACGACTGGCAGTCATTTGAGGATCCCCTGAATTTAAAATCGGACATTGCTCGTAGAATTTATGATAACTGCCGGCAAGTTCATAAAGGGCATTACATAACTTATGCGGTGCTAGCTCATCAGCACTTGCAGATATTGCTTCAGGAAATTCTATAAGCTTAAGTACCAACCAGCGCTCTTCATTCTCAATAATCCGAATTTGTGCTGAAATTGACTCAGAAATCGTTTTCCCGCTTTTGCGATGCAATGAATGAATGCGCACATAAGCATTCAGTAGATATGGCGCAGTATTTCCTTCAAACGAAATCATTCGGTTCCAGTCAAAAAGATAGTCCTTTGAACGTTCATTCTTAAGGTCCGCGTATTTGAGGGATCCGGGGCCAATCAGTTGTGCATTTTTCTTCATGGTCTCTGTATCCATTGACGGATTCTTGCTGACGAGAACATCCTGTGAACGCTTTTCAGCCTCATCAAGTAAAGCTTCAAGTTTAATTGTCTCTCCGCTACGAGTTTTGAATGGTTTCCGATCGTTCCCTAAAACCGTACCAAAAGACGCATGTTCAAGTCGCACATGATCAGGCGCAAACCCAGCCTTGCGCAACAGGGAAAATATCATTTTAAAATGCAGAGTTTGTCGTGTATCGGTGACATAAATAAGCCGGTTCGCTTTCAGCGTTTCGATCCTGTAGCGAGCCGCGGCAATATCCGTTGTTGCGTAAAGAAATGCCCCTTCCGTTTTTCGGATAACCAAAGGTAAAATTTTATTATCACGGTCGACAAACTCCGGCAGAAGAACTATCACAGCTCCATTTTCTTCTTGAGCTAGACCCTTCTGTTCGATATCACGCACAGTGTCTTCAAGAAACTGGTTGTAAAAACTTTCACCACGTACATCATCAGTATTCAGCAATACCCCTAAGCGGCGTGAAATTACATCAATATGACGGTTGCTAACCTTGACTAAATGGTCCCATATTGCTGCTGTATCTGCGTCACCCTTTTGTAGAGCAACGACTCTATTTTTAGCACGCATGGCGAAATCGTCATCGCTATCAAAAAGTATTTTTGCTTGTTTGTAGATCTGATCAATGGAAGCAATAGTCTCCTCACGTATAGTGTAATGTTCATCCATCAGATACTGAATTACCATTCCGAATTGGACCCCCCAGTCGCCAACATGATTCTGGCGTATCACGCGATGACCTTGGAATTCGAGCAAACGTACTATCGCATCACCGATGATTAAAGAACGCAAATGTCCAACATGTAGTTCCTTCGCGATATTCTGCCCGCCATAGTCGACAACTACGGTTTCCGTCTGCATGTTCCTAGGGACACCAAGGCGTGCATCAGCTGCCAATAGATTTACTCGATCCACCAGAAAATTATCAGCCAGATGCACATTAATAAAACCCGGGCCAGAAATATCGAGCTTATGCCAGATATCTGTGCATGCCGGTAATTTTTTAAGTACCGATTCGGCCACCTCGATTGGAGATCGACGGAGCCGTCGTGCAACATCCATTGAGAAGTTGGCCTGATAATCACCATAGCCAGCGACACGCGATGGCTCGATCATAGGATCAATGCCTAAATCTGGTCCAAAGACGGATTTAATCGCGTCCGCAAACGGCTTTTTTAATGCGATCTTTATGCTGTCCATGTTCTTTATGGTTGTGATTGTGGTATATAAGCCAAGTACACGATGACAAACGCAAATACTACCTCACTACCCTGATTTTCTGTAGAGGGCTACATTTCATCGATGTGGTATGCCATTACACATTCTTCAAATAATGGTTGACTACCAGGAACTGCATAAGTCCAAGCAACTTCTGTTAAACGAATACCAAGTTCCTCGGCAATCAATTTAATAGTTGCGTTTACATGGCCGAGGTCATAGTAAAGATCTTTATAGTTCCAGCTATGACGATATCGCCATTGAAAACGTTCGAAAACAACGGTTACTATCAATGTAATGCCAGGTGGAATATTCTTGAGTTCGTGACTGATGAATGCTAAAGCATGACGCTCGACATCGTAGTGATAGACGCCAGACGTTAGACTATCATATCCCCTAGACACAATGTAAGCTTCGAATGGATGGCGTGCGCCCATCGATGGTACCGACTTCAACATGGCAGGTAAATGATGAAGACAAGCATCCCGCAGGCGGCCAAAAGGCCAGTACAGCAACCAACCTAGGCGTCCTGGCGGATTGTGAGGGGTGTGAGTTGCAGGATGCGGCAGAGACACTAAGGTAGCATCCGCATAGTGCTTGAATATTTCCGGGGCGCAGACGTCGCGTTCGTACTCGACCATTAATTGTGCATCCGTGTCGAGTGCCAAAGTAGATGAATAGTCACTAAAGTTTACAGCTCCGCGAAATGACAGATAGCGAAAAATATCACTGCAAGCTGGGTACGCTCTCAGATAAATATCCAGCTTCTCTTCTGATTCAGCTTCCACAATTATCCCGGCTTGACTAAGCAGCCTGAAGAGTTCAGCTGCCACGTCTTCATCCAAACCGACGTAGTGCCGCGACCCTCAGTAAACACTGGGCACTTCCCTGTGCCCAGTGCCTTCGGTCTCGCGGCGCATTCTTAGCCCCGACCGTCCTGCGGCTGGGAAGCGCCACAATGACTCTACGCTGGGTCCCTACCCAGCTATCGGGGGCTTCTCGCCAATGTGGCCCTAATTTATGGGCCATCGCTTTGCTCTCCCTGGCTCGGCGGGTGAACGACTATTTATTAAAAACATAGACTAATGGAAGGGGGTCGCAAAGCGGTGGCGGCGTCTCGGCATTGAGCGCCGACGATTTACCCGCTGCGTCACCTGACGGGCGGCATCCGGACCAACCGACTAGTGTAGTGTTGCATTCTTGATGGAACTTATTTATCGGGGAGGTCTCCAATGGTTCATTACGAACTGATTGGGAGGATGCGAATGCGAGTAGCCCCGGAGATCTTGCTGACGGACGCGGAGCGCGACGAGTTGAAAAGACTGTCACGCTCCAAGCGCACCAGTGTCAGGCTTGCGCTGCGCGCACGCATCGTACTGCTGGCTGCCAGTGGTTGGCAGAACAAGGCTATTGCCACGGAACTGGCTGTTGGTCGCGTGCAGGTCGCACGGTGGCGCGAGCGCTACGCCGAATCGCGGCTCATGGGCATCGAGCGCGACCTGCCGCGTGGTGCGCCGCCGGCCAAGGTTGATGTTGCGCGCCTCGTGGCGTTGACCACGCAGAGCAAACCCGAAGCGGCTACGCACTGGAGCACGCGCACGATGGCTGACAAGCTGGGTATCAGTGCCGCCAGTGTCTCGCGACATTGGCGCGCGAACGGGCTCAAGCCGCACCTCGTGCGCGGCTTCAAAGTCTCGCGCGATCCGAAGTTCGTCGAGAAACTCGAAGACATCGTCGGCCTGTACCTGTCGCCGCCGGAGCATGCGTTGGTGCTGTGCTGCGACGAAAAGAGTCAGGTGCAGGCGCTGGACCGCACGCAGCCTGGGTTGCCTTTGAAGAAGGGTCGCGCCGCCACGATGACGCATGACTACAAGCGCAATGGCACAACCACACTGTTTGCCGCGCTCAACGTGCTCGACGGCCAGGTCATCGCCCAGTGTCAGCAGCGCCATCGCCACACCGAGTGGTTGAAGTTCCTGCGCAAGATCAACCGTGAGACGCCCAAGGACAAAACACTGCATCTGATCGCCGACAACTACGCCACGCACAAGCATCCCGCCGTACGGGCCTGGCTGGATAAGCATCCGCGATTCAACATGCACTTCACGCCCACCTCGGCATCGTGGCTAAACATGGTCGAGCGCTTCTTCCGCGACATCACGACCGAGCGGTTACGCCGCGGCGTGTTCACCAGCGTGCCGGAGCTGGTCGCCGCCATCGATGAGTACATCTCTCACCACAACACCAAGCCAAAGCCGTTCATCTGGACCAAGAGTGCTCGCGACATCCTGCAGAAGGTCATCCGCGCGAACAGCCGCTTAAGTTCCAAACAGAATGCAACCGACTAGTACTCCGTCAAATAAGTCTTTCCGCATGGCCGCCAGCACCCGTGCCGTGCGCCCTACGGTTTGGCACGTATAGTTTCCCTTTGTCCATCCCTTGCGCTCAAAACCCAGGGTCCCTTCTCCCTTTGGGAGAAGGACAGGATGAGGGGCAAGGCCTAAGATTCCCCCTCACCCTAACCCTCTCCCCCGAAGTGCGCGGGGGAGAGGGGACAGTGTTCAGCGGTTTCCTGGGGATACGGAAAGACTTATTTGACGGAGTACTAGCCGGTCGCCACCAGCACTTCGTACTCGATCAACTGCAGGAAGTCGGGCAGCG
>JANNJF010000500.1:0-7898 GCA_031405715.1 Gammaproteobacteria bacterium
GATCGTAGAGGCTGACAAAAAACCGGAGTGAGGATCGTTGATTCCCCGGATTTCCTAGCTTGCCGGGGCAGTTGCCGGCGAATGCCACTGCAATGAATAGCAGGGCGCCGCCCAGTATCCAAGGTGCGCGCCCGCCTACCAGATTGTCGGACAGGGTGTGCAGCGCACGATCGATAATGCCTGGACGTTGCTCGCGCTCCATTTCGCGTGCCTTGGGCGGACGCAACCACGAGCGCATGGCCGGGATCAGGGTCATCTCCAGGATCAGCGCGCTGAACACACCGGTGCCGGCAAAGACACCGAAGTGGGCGACCACGGAGACACTGGCGTTGGCGAGGGACAGAAACGTGATGGTGGCGATGAGCCCCGCGGTGATCATGGCGGGGCCGACGCGCACCAGGGATTCGACCACCGCTTGCCGGCTGATCTCCCTATCGGACAGGCCGTGGGACGGCTCCGCCATCCGCCGGTGGTACTCCTCGTAGTAACGCTTGAGGATCTGTATGGCGTGCCCAGCGGCCACCGCCATAATGAGAATGGGTGTGGTGGTATTCATGCCATCCATGTGCACGCCGAACAGCCCCATCAGTCCCAGGCCCCAGACGACGCTCATGAGGGCCGTGAGGATCGGCAGCAGCATGCCCTGGAGACTGCGAAACGACCAGTATTGTATTGCCATGATGATGAGCAGCGCGACCCCGAAGAACAGCGGCATCCTCATCATGTGATGCTCGAACCAGGCGAGGTCCACGGTCAGTCCGCCGAGACGGATGTCGACGCTATCGTCCCGCTCTGCGTCGGTTACTTTGCGCAGGGCATCATAGATCGCTGTGTAACTGGGGTTGTCTTTGCTGACCTTGAAGTCGGCGATGACCGCCGCGGTCTTGCCATCTGCGGACACCAGGGCATTGATGTAGAAGGGATTGGACGCCACCGCGGCCTTGAGGCGCTCCATGTCCGCCGGGGTCTGGGGGAACGGCTCCAGCAGCTCGCGCACCTCCATGCCTTCCTGTGTGCCCTTGATTTCCTTTACCTTGCGCGCCGCCAGACTGATGACGTTGCGCCGCACCGCCTCCGGTATCGCCTCGATGCCCTGCTGGATGCGCTGGATCTTTTGCAGCACGGCGGGCTGATAGATATCCCCCTGCCTGGGTACGATGCCGATGATGGTCAGGTTACGCCCGCCGAACACCTGCTCCAGCAATTTGGTCGACTGCACGTAGGGATGCGACTGCGGTGCCCAGATATCCGGGTCCATGTCGATCTTGAGGCTGGCGATGCGCGTCCCGAGAAACAGCGTAATGCCGACGATGATCAGGATCACCCACAACCGCTGGCGGATAATAAATTGTACGTACGCTTGCAACAACGCTGCTGGCCTGGACATGACGCCTCCTGTTTTTGCTGTTCTTAACGTACGCCGTCGATGGCAGACGGCGTGCGGTTTGTTTTAGTGCGTAACTTGCCGATCCCTTACTGTGATCACTCTACGGTGAGCATTTCCCTCGCCTGTTTAACGTTCCGGCCTTTTTCGGTCGGGCGATACACGCTGTCGCGGAATGTTCAGATACTGGCTGAAACCATCAGCGCCGGACCAGCCCGCGGAGCAGCAGATCAACCACCGAGCGCGCCAGGTGTACGAATTCATCTTTTTTGTACCACGTGAGGAAATACGGCGTGTGAAACATTTTTGTCGCGGCCATCACCGTCTCCGCGGCGGCGGTGACATCCGCTATGTCAAACTCGTCCGTATCCCGGCCTTGCTGCAATATCACCATCAGCAAGGTGCGCAATTGATCGATATGGGCCTTGATCACCTCCATGCGCTCCGCTGCCATGGCCTCTATCAGTTCGTTGACCCGCGGCTGGTGGGCAAACTGTTCGTGCACGTAGTCAAACAATTCCAAAACAAACGCCAACAATCGCTCACTGGCGGTGATGCCCGGTCGTTGTAGGACGGCGCGCAGACGTTGCTCCTTCTCCCCCAGACACTGGAAGGCCAGGGCCACACCGATGTCCTGCTTGCTGGCAAAAAACCGGTAGACGTTGGCGGCGGACATCTGACAGTCGCCGGCGATCTCCGCCATGGTGGTCTTGCCAAAACCGTATTGGGAAAAGCGCGCAAACGCCGCCTGCAGGATTTCCTCCCGCAGCTGTTCCGGCGTCTTGGCGTTGCGGGCACCGCTCATGGTGGGTGTACTCGTGGATAGCTGTTCGGAGTCGTCTTTATAATTCGACTATTGTGAATTGTCAACAAAATATTCAGTATACATAATTCAGTAGTCAGTGAGGGGGTAGGGACTCGTTAGAAACAGTGGGCTGGGCTCGCGCAGGATCAGATCAAGGCCAGTGGCGACCGAAAGCAGCGACGCCGCACTCCATACGAGGTCGGTGGCTGCGCTAGCTAAGGTCTCCCGCCGGCAACTCTCCCGGGATCAATCCTTGCTCAACACCGCTTGCGCACCACAGGCATGGCAATAATGGGCAAAGGCATTCTTGCGGGCGTGACACGCCGGGCATTCGTTGTACAGACAAATGCCGCAATGCACGCAGAAGTTGCGCGTGGTATCGGTCAGGTCTACGGGACGCTCGCAGCCGGGGCAGACGCGTTTGGCCAGGAGGTTCTGGGCCAGGTCGTAGCTCAGGGCCGTGCGCCGTTCCTGTTCGGACCGCTGTTCAGCGACCTTCTGTTTTTCCAGATAGCGCTGCAGCGCGCGTATGGCGTAATGCCCCACCACCACCACCGTCAGCACGATACCCACGATGTAACGCACATAACCGCCGTAGCTCGGCAGATAGGGCACCAGCTCGACGAAGAAGGTGAACAGCGCAAAAAACACGAAACCCCACACAAACGGCCAATGGGCGCTTTTGCGCTTGCGCGCCAGCAACCACCCGGCGATGACCAGCAGGGGCAGCGTCAGGGCCAGACGCACGAGGAAGACCTTGAGTTCGCGCTTGCGCTCCGCCTTGTACAGCGCTTGCTGCGCGGTAGTGGTGAGTTCCTGCAGGCGTTGCTGATGTTGCTCCAGAGTCTTTTCTGTCACGAACTGCGCCTGGCGCAATGTCTCCACGCGTTCCTCCGCCCGGCGCTCCCGTAGCTTGTGAGCATCCAGTTCGCGGGTACGCTGGATGATCTCCGCATCCTGGGCGCTCTGGGCGGTGGCACGGCGCGTGGCGATCCAATTGGCAAAGGTCTCGCGCGCGCTGGCGGACCGGTTCTGCGCCGCTTGCAAAACCAATTGAGCCTGCTCCAGGGCCGACTCCTCGTCTTGCATCTTGCGTTCAAGGTCGGTGATGGCCACACGCTCGGTACGCGCCTGGGGCTTATCGATAAAACTTTCCAACAGCAGCGGTTGCTCGATCTTAGGCAGATCACCTACCACCAGGCTGCCAAGACCGATGAGAAAACCGGCAA
Organism: Gammaproteobacteria bacterium; assembly: GCA_031405715.1. Classification (GTDB taxonomy): domain Bacteria; phylum Pseudomonadota; class Gammaproteobacteria; order Acidiferrobacterales; family UBA6901; genus JANNJF01. Next base: position 3,419 of record JANNJF010000500.1, read on the forward strand.
AGATCATGGCGATCAACCAGAGGGCACGATGAAACCATTTCTCCGACAGGCGCAGGGAACGGCTCATGAAGTCTCCTTACTGAATGGGGTCAATTGTTAAGCGAATAATTCGGTCATTATTATATTGGCGCGGACTATAGCATAGCGGCTACTGAGAAGACTTGACGGGGCAGAGCCTGAAGTTTTGTCCGCATTGATCGCGGCACAATTAATACCATCTGTGCAGTGTGTTGGAACGCGGGAGCGAGCTCCCATTAATGTCTAGTGCCCTACCTAAGAACCATATTATTAAAAGCGGCGGCTAGCCGCCGCACTCCAGGGGGGTCAGTGGCTATCCGGCACCACGCCTACCTGTGGCCATTGCGCCAGTCCGGTCTCCCGCGCATGGGCCTCGAAGCCTTTGTTGCGCCAGAAGAAGGCGCCGGGCATGGTGGTGGGGATCACCAGCACGTAGAACAGTGCACGACCCACCACGGCGACAAGCGTGATCGCCAATGCCGTCAGCCCCCAAAGACCCAAGGCCCAGCCACCCGTGAGACCACTAAAGGCCAGGGCCGCCACCGCGAGCACGCTCAGTGCCAGACCGATGTTGCGCGCCCAATAGGTCTTGCCATAGGTGGTGGTCTGACGATAGTGGGAGGCGGCTCCCTCCCCGCCCCGACGCTGGAGATCACGGGCATGCAGGATCAAGCCTATGCCCTCCAACAGCAAGCCGGCGATGATGGGCCAGGCCAAGACCTGCAGCAACGGCAGGTAGGGTGACTGCGTCGACAGCAACACCAGGGCCGACACCAGCCCCGCCACCAACCCACCGAGGGTCAGCATGCTGCCGTAAAAGCTCGTCAGCACCTGCCAGTGATTCCAGAAGGGACGTGCCGGGATGCGGTAGATGGCATGCATAAAATACAGCGCCACGGGACCGACCACTACCGCACCCCAACCACAGGCGGCGGTGGCGACACTCACCAGACCCGCGGGCAACCAAGCAAACAGTGACGGAAACGCCGTGAGCCCGGTGTAACCGGCGAGCAAGGCATAAAACACGGCGATACCCGCCACCTCGCGACTCACGGGCGAATAGCGCAGATTGTTGAAGGCACGATAGAAACGATGGGGCTTGCCCAGATGCATCGTGGACAAGGCCAGGGCAAGCGTCTGCGCTCCCAACAGGCCAAACAGCAGCGCTGAATGTAACCACCCGTCCCGCGCGGCCGTCAGCACCGGCAGGTGCAGTTGCGCCCCCAGGAACAACACCAGGAAGGCGCCGATCACCATTTGCGAGACCAGGGTGAACACCACCAGGGGATCCTCGCGGGAACGCAGCTGGCGCAGATTCCACTCACGCTTTTCGTTGTTGGCGCGCACCTTGGTCTTGTACTCGCCGTCGCCGTGCGCATCGCGCTCGTAGCGCAACGGCATGGCGTCGGGGCGTGTCAGCTCCCGCGGCAGGGTGCGGGTCTGCTGGAAACGGATATTCGGATGGGTGATGCCCGGGTCGGGAAAACCGGGAATGGTGGTCTCCAGCTGATCGCGTTTGTCCGGTCGCGTCTCGATGATGCCGAAGTCGAGGGCGCCGGCGAGGCAGGCCGCGGCACACGCCGGCTTCAGGCCGACCTCCAGGCGATCGACACACATATTGCATTTCTGCACATGCCCCGCCACCGGGTCGAGCTGCGGCGCGTTGTAGGGACACACCCAGGTGCAGTAGCCGCAACCGAAACAGATGTCCGGATCCTGCAGCACCGCGCCGTATTCGGCGAACTTGGTATAGGCGCGCGTGGGACAGCCCTTGAGGCACACCGGGTCGTCGCAGTGATTGCACGCCATGGACAGATTCAAGCGCTGGTAATCCGGCCAGGTGCCGCCCTCGATATAACCGACGGAACGAAACGCCAGGTGCGCCGGCAGGTCGTTCTTCTCGCTGCAGGCGGATTCACAGGCGTGGCAGGCGATGCAGTTGTCGGCATTGAAATAAAAGCCGTGCTGTTTGTTGCGGTTGGGGTTGGTGGCGGCGGTGGCCTGGCCGTTGATCTGCAGGGCCTGGGTCGCGAGCGCACTGCCGGCATCTGCCAGGGTGATGCGCTTGCCGTAACGATTGTTCTCCGGCGCCGGCACGTTCGGGATGCGCGCGTAATCGGGTTGATCCGTATTTTTATCTAGCATGTTGGGCCTGTTGAGTGCATCCATGATCAGAACGCCCGCGCCGCGCGGTTGCGCACCGCCGCCGCCTGGGGATCCGCCACCGGCTCGATGCGCACGGCATTTTGTTTGAACGCCGGTTGGCGCGAGTGCGGATCCAGCAAGCCGAGGGTCAGGCGGTTGACGCATTCATGAAAGTGAAAGGGAATGAAAACCATATTGGGTGGCACCCGCTGGGTCAGCTGCACCATGACCGTGGCGTCACCGCGGCGCGAGACGAGGCGTGCATAACCCATGTGCGGGATGCCGAGTTCGCGCGCCGCATCCGGATTCATTTCCATGTAGGGCGTCGGACTGAACTTATTCAGGTTACCGATCTTGCCGGTGCGCGTGCGCGTATGGAAATGCTCCACCACCCGCCCGCTGTTGAGCCAGAAGGGATACTCGCTGTCGGGCCGTTCGTTGTTGTCCACAAAGGGCAGCGGGATGAGTTTCGCGCGGCCGTCGGCATGCTGGAAGGCGCCGTCGGTGTAGAGACGCGGCGCACCGCTCAAAGCCCCCTCGGTGCACGGCCACTGGATGCCGCGCTGCTGCTCCAGGCGCTCATACGTCATGCCGGAATAGTCCAGCATGCGGCCGCGGGACAGCTGGCGCAGTTCCTCGAACACCTCCTCGGCGCTGTCCGGGAAGCGCATTTTCTGTGACTGCGGAAAGCGCTTGGCCAGCTGATTGAAGATCCACAGATCCGGTTTGGACTCGGCGTAGGGCTTGACCACGTTGCGGATGAGATTGACGCGGCGCTCGGTATTGGTGAAGCAGCCCTCCTTCTCGGCCCACACACCCGCGGGAAAATACACGTGGCTGTATTCGTTGGTCTCGACGTCGGCATACGCGTCCTGCACCACCAGGAATTCGAGCTTCTCCAGCGTCTTGCGGATGCGCGCGCTGTTGGTCATGGAGGTCATGGGATTGGTGGCGATGATCCACAGGCCCTTGATCTCGCCGGTCTCGATGGCGGGAAAAATATCCGTCTGGAACAGGCCACGCTTTTTGGGAAAGAACTCCGGGTCGATGCCCCAGAAACGCGCGATGTCCTCGCGGTCGGTGGATTTTTCCAGTGCGCGGTAACCCGGAAGACCGGAGCACGACGACCACTCGCGCGTGCCCATGGCGTTGCACTGGCCGGTGATGGACAACGAGCTGCCGCCGGGTTTGCCGATATTGCCGGTGATTAAATTCAGATTGTTGATGCCCACCACACCGTCGGAACCGTGGGTGCTCTGGTTGATGCCCATGGTCCAGATGGTCATGGCGGCGGAGGCGCGCGCATACAGGCGCGCGACGTTGCGGATGGTATCTTCGTCGATGCCGCAGAGGCGCGAGGCGCTGACGGGGTCGTACTGCTGCACCAGTGCCACGAATTCATCATAGCCATTGGTATGCGCCTTGATGTATTCCATGTCCGCCAGGCCTTCCGTCAGGATCACGTGCGCCAGGCTGTTGAGCAGCACCAGGTCGGTGCCCGGGGTGATGGGCAGGTGGATGTCCGCCATCTGCGCGAACATGGTGACGCGCGGGTCCACCACAATTAACGGAAAGCGGCGCTTTTCGCGCGCCTGCTGCAGCCGCCAGAAAATAATCGGATGCTGCTCGGGCAGATTGGAGCCTATGGCCAGCAGGCAATCGGTATGTTCGAAGTCGTCGTAACAGCCGGGCGGCCCGTCGCTGCCGAAGGAGCGCTTATAGCCGGACACCGCCGAGGACATGCACAAGGTGGTGTTGCCGTCGTAGTTGTTGGTACCTATGACGCCACGCGCGAGCTTGCCCAGGGTGTAAAACTCCTCGGTCATGATCTGCCCGGTGGACACGATGGCGAAGGCATCGCGTCCGTAGGCGCCTTGGATGCGCTGTATCTCGCCGGCCACCCGATCCAGGGCCTGATCCCAGCCGGTTTCGCGGAACGGCTCGTAGTATTTGTCGCGCATGAGCGGCACGCGCCCGCGCCCCGGCGCGTCGAACAATTCATGCTCGTAGATACCCTTGAGGCACAATTTACCGCGATTGACATCGGCCGTGGCCACGCCGCGGGTAGACACCGCCTTACCAGCGGCATTCACACCGACCTCGATGGAGCAGCCGGTGGAGCAGTACCCGCAGGTGGTGTACTTCCAATCCACCACGCTTTTATCTGCGATCTTGATCGAATTCTTTTTTCTGCGTCCGAACAGCATTATTCGACTCCGTGGTGATTAGTCGCAGTACTCAACCTGTGTTCTGTTTAACACAATATTTGCCATCAGGGCTTTCCTTGCCCTCAACCCAAGGTCCCTTCTCCCTCACC
>JANNJF010000501.1:0-10370 GCA_031405715.1 Gammaproteobacteria bacterium
GCGGGAGCAAGCTCCCGCACTCCAAATGCGCGGTCGCGTCGATCCATGCCGCGATCGGGGTGGCGGTTGTAGTTGTAGGGTGGGCATCGCCCACCACACGCCGCTTTGTCTGATCTACGTTGCTAGACAATGCCTGCCCTACATTACCCGGTCTGTTGTACTACGATGCAACGATGCAATTCGGCAGGGGTGCTGTTCAATTGCAAGTACTAGCCTGTCCAGAGGGAATAAAATGAGTAAGCACGTCAACCGCTCGCTGTTCATTATCGTTGTCCTCGGTCTCATCCAGGGTCTGATGTTGTTACTCGGTCAACAACTGGTGCACCGGGCTATTTTGAGCGGCGATGATTTGTCCTGGCGGGTGCCCTGGTATGCGGTGGCCCTGGGTGTGCCCACGGCCTTGCAGCTGATGGTAACCGATCTGCGCGACCGGCGGCTCTGGGGCTTCGGTCTGGGCTTGATGGGTGTGCTGGTGCTTACCGGCGTTTACACCGGGCTCGCTGCCTATCCAGGACCGGATGGATCCAACAGCGCGGTGGTGGTGCCCTATGTGCTGACGACCCTCTGTGGCTGGTATGTATCGCTGCCTTTTGTGCAGACCTATCTCAAGACCGGCAGATTGCGGCCGCCTTATGCCGACCTGTTCGATTTTGCCTGGAACAACATCATCACCTTGATGATCGCCGCACTGTTCAGCGGAATCTTCTGGGGGCTGTTGGCGTTGTGGGCGGCGCTCTTTAAGGTAATCGGCATTGGTTTCTTCGACCGTGTGTTTTATCACGCGTATTTTTCCTATCCGGTATCGTCCATCGTCTTCGCCTTTGCCTTGTATGTCGGCCGCACCCACGGGCAGGCGGTGGTGACGGTACGGCGTATTATTCTGGCGATCTTCAAGGGCCTGTTGCCGCTGTTGGCACTCATCATCGTCCTGTTCCTCGCCGCCCTGCCGTTTATGGGCCTGCAGCCCTTGTGGGCCACGGGCAAGGCCACCGCCTTGATGCTGACCCTGCAGGTCTTTCTGGTGATTTTTCTCAATGCCGTCTTTCAGGACGGTAACAACACGTCGCCCTATCCAGCGTGGTTACGCGTGGCGCTGCGCGTGGCGCTGGTCTTGTTGCCGATCTATACGCTGTTGTGCGCCTATGCCCTTTATCTGCGCATTGACCAGCACGGCTGGAGTACGGATCGTTTCTGGGCCGTATTGTTAATGCTGATAACGGGTCTCTACGTATTCGGTTATGCGCTAGCGGCCCTGCGGCGCAGCCCCGTCTGGATGCGGGGCATGGCGCCGGTCAACATCGCCATGGCAGCGCTGGTGGTCGCGCTGGCTATCCTGGTGAACAGCCCGGTCCTGGACGCCCACCGCCTCAGTGCCCACAGCCAGGTAGCGCGTCTGCTCGACGGCCGCGTGGCGGCGGCGCGTTTTGACTATGACTACCTGCGCTTCGAACTGGGTAAGGCCGGCAAGGCGGCGTTGGAGCGGTTACGCGATATTCAGGATCACCCCGAAGCGGACAAGGTTCATGCCGGCGCCGTCGCCGCCCTCGCCAAGACTCAGAAATGGGGACCGCAGATCGAAAGCGTCGAGACGCTGGAGCAACTGCGGACTCACCTGGTGCTATATCCCCGGGGCGCGCTGTTCGAAGAGGGGTTCTTGCGTCATCTCCTCACGCACAAAAGAGACTGGCAATTGCAGAGATGTTTTGCCGTCAATCAGCATTGCCCGGTGCTGGCCTTGGACGTCAATAACGATGGCCAGGCCGAGTATCTTGTCTTCAATATCGAGCAGGGTTCGGATCATGCCGTTGCTGTCTTCTCGTACCAGCAACAATGGCGGCGGGTGGGATGGCTGAATCGGGTGTCCGCAGGCGCTAATGAAAGCCAAGAGCTGCTTGAGCAGACCCTGGCACGAGGGGATTTCGCTGCACTGCAAAGCTCGTGGCGTGACCTGCGTGTTGGCGGGTTCAGGCATCAGTTTTACGAAGAATAGCGACGCGAGGCTGGAGTGCGGCGGCTCGCCGCCGCTTTTAATAATATGGCTCTTAGGCAGGGCACTAGACATTAATGGGAGCTTGCTCCCGCACGCCGTAGTGTCGTGGCACCCTTTAAAGAGCGGTGGCGAGACGCCGCGCAGACACCGGGCCTCTTGAGGTAAACGCAGGAGCAGTCTCCGGTGCATTGTCCTCGGCCAGGGGAACTGGGGGATCAGGCGATGGAGTGACTGATTCAGCCAAATAGACCGGTGTCGATGGAAGATCGACGCTGAATTCCTGTCTTTATATCCAATGTATGTTTCGAAATTGTGAAATTATTCACAGATTGCCGACAACCTTATCCCCTAGAGTGTGGTCTGCCCCGCGTGACACATGGGCCACGCACCTGGGTTGGGTGATGCGTGGCCTGTCAGGCGGACGGTCATTCCCTTGTCATTTAGATAAAATAGGATGGAATGGGGCGCGGTTAGGCAATAAGGACGGGTGCAGAATGTTAAGGAAAAACGCTTGTGTTGAGGTATTCGAAGAACTTTTAAGTGTGGGCTCTCTGGAACAATGGGAAAAAACCGCCGAGGAACTGATTCGCTCCCTGGATTTTGATTTTTTCCTGTATGGCATGAGACCGATACGGCATAGCGATGATTATGTTGTTGCCGGCACTTATCCGCCGGGCTGGCGCGAGTACTACGACGCACAGGGACTGGCGCGATGGGATCCGACAGTAAGCCATTGCGCCACGCGCATGATACCGCTGGTATGGTCACCGCACTTATTCCGCACCCAGGAGATGAAAAAGCTATACGCTGAAGCCGGGACTTTCGGTTTGCGCACCGGTGTCAGCATTCCGCTGCGTGGGGCGGGCGGCGAAATCGGAATGATCAGCTGTGCCAGCGAGAGTGCCGCCACCAGCGCATGGATAAAGCACTTAGGCAACGTGCTTCCCGATTTGCAATTGTTGGCGGCTTATATGCAGGAGTCGTATTGTCGACTGGGAACGCCCGCGACCGAACAGCAAGCCCCCCGACTGACACACCGCGAACTGGAATGTCTGCAGTGGGTCGCCGTGGGCAAGACCGCGTGGGAGACGGCCAAGATCATGTGTTGCTCCGAGCGGACTATTAATTTTCACGTCGCGAATGTCAATGCCAAGCTCGGCGTAGTGAACCGCCGCCATGCGGCGACGCGTGCACTTACCTTGGGATTAATAACACTCTAACAAAAACTTTTTTCAAAGTTACCCTGTTGTACCAAAGGCTGTTTTCTTAAGCCACATAACGTGGTCACGATCTTCTGCGGTTTCTTTAGTTGCGCGCCGACGTTGCAGGTGCTGCGCGCGTGCGTGTCTTTTACATTAAAGCGGGTCAAGGTTTTATAAACCGACGGACTGTCAGAATTGACAGTTACCTGCCACACAAACCCTCTGTACCATTCGACCTCAATTCGCGCTCGGGGCGCGGCATAAGCTGTAGCACGCAGAATGGAGAGGAAGATGACGATCAAGTACCGTATCGCGTCGAGGAAGGAGATTCCTCCGCACGATATCGAACGCATGCATGTGCTGCGCGCACAGGTGTTCCGCAACCGATTGAACTGGTCCGTGCCCGTAACGGCGGGACAGGAAGCGGACCAATACGACACGGACGCCGCCCATTACATGCTGATGTATGACGCCGCTGACGAGATATGCGGGTGCTGGCGCATTCTGCCCACCACGGCCAGCTACATGCTGGCGGACACGTTCCAGGATCTGTTGCACGGCACGCCGGCGCCGCGTGATCCGCAGGTGTTCGAGCTGAGCCGTTTCGCCGTGGCAACCTACGGCACGCGGGGATTTGGCTTCTCCAATGCTACGCGCGGTGCGATCGAGGAGATTGTGAGGTGGTCTTTGCGCAATGCAGTGGGCGAACTTGTTACGGTGACGACTCCAGCGATTGAGCGGCTGCTCATTCATATGGGCCTCGATCTGCACCGCTACGGCCCGCCATGTCGGGTCGACAACGGCACGGCGGTGGCGCTGCGTATCAGCATTTCCGCGACGACCGTGGGTGCCGTGCTTGGCAATTATCAAAGGACGGCGTGATGCAGTAGCCAGCGGCAGGGTGGTGTGCCGGGTAATGCTCGCTGAGCCGGGATACATACGAGCGGCAGCGCAAAATGATGGAAACACAATTCGGTGGGGGAAAAAAATGGGTACAAACGAGAATATGAATGGTGCGGCTGCGGTACAGGGTTCCACAGTCTGGTCGGAACCGGTCGCCATTGTGGGCATCGGCCTGCGTTTTGCCGGTGACGCCGACGGACCGGAATCGTTCTGGGCCAACCTGTGCGCGGGCAAAGACTGCATCTCGGAAGTACCGGCAGACCGCTGGAACGTGGCCGCGCACTACGCACCGACGGAACGCCAGCGTGGAAAATCCAGGACCAAGTGGGGCGGTTTCACCGGCGATATTGCCGGCTTCGACGCGGAGTTCTTTGGCATCTCCCCGCGCGAGGCGGAAACGCTCGATCCGCAGCAGCGCATGCTGCTGGAGGTAACGTGGAATGCACTGGAGAATGCGGGTGTGGCGCCTGCCTCGCTGCGCGGTTCCCGTACCGGCGTATTCATTGGCGGCTTCACCCTCGATTATATGATCATGCAACTGGGTGGCGTCGAATACAATGCCGTGGAGCCGCATACCGCCACCGGCTCCATGATGACGTTGTTGTCCAACCGCCTGTCGTATGTCTTTGGTCTCAATGGTCCAAGCCTCTCCCTGGATACGGCCTGCTCATCTTCTCTGGTGGCGGTACATCTCGCCTGCCAGAGCCTAATGCACGGCGAGTCCGATGTCGCGCTGGCCGGCGGCGTGAATGCGCTGCTCGCCCCCGGTTATTTCATCGCCGAGTCCCAGGCGGGCATGCTCTCACCCACCGGCCGCTCGCGCGCCTTTGACAGCCGTGCGGATGGTTATGTGCGCGGCGAGGGCGCGGGCATCGTGGTGCTGAAGCGCCTGTCGCGCGCCCAGGCGGACAACGATCGGATCTACGCGGTGATACGTGCGTCGGCCGTCAACCAGGACGGGCACTCGGAAGGTCTGACCGTGCCGAGTGGTGCAGCCCAGGCGGCGCTCATGCGCGAGGCCTACGCCCAAGCCGGTGTTGCGCCGCGCGACGTGGTTTTCGTGGAGGCTCACGGTACCGGCACGCCGGTGGGGGATCCCATCGAAGCCAATGCCATCGGCTCCGTCGTCGGCCACGGGCGCGATGCGCAGCGGCCCTGTTACATCGGTTCGGTGAAGACCAACATCGGCCACACCGAAGCGGCGGCCGGTGTCGCCGGCCTGATCAAGGCGGCCCTGAGCCTGTACCATCGTGCCCTGCCGCCGCATGTGCATCTGCAGGACGTGAACAACAAGATCGATCTGGCCGGGTTGCGGCTCGATATTCCGCGCGTGCTAACCTCGCTGGATCTGCCGACCAGTCAGTTGATTGCCGGCGTCAATTCGTTTGGTTTTGGCGGCACCAATGCCCATGCGGTGCTCCAGGCGGTCGAGCAGGTTCCGCCGCCAGCCGCACACGCAGCCGCACGCACGACGCTCATGCTGCCACTGTCGGCGCGCAGCGAAACGGCCTTGCAGGGATTGGCGCAACGGTGTGCCCAGCAGCTGGAAGTATCACCCGCAGACCTGGATGCCACGGCCTTCGCGCACTCTCTGGGTACGCGGCGCGAGCATCACCCGTATCGGGCCGCCATCGTTGCCGCAGACCCGGCGGCGCTGGTTGCGGCCCTGCAAAAGCTCGCCCGCGGTGAGCCGGCGGGGGAGGCGATCACTGCCGCTTCCCAGGCGCAATCGTTGGGCGAACTTGTATGGGTGTTCACCGGTATGGGTCCGCAGTGGTGGGGTATGGGGCAGGAGTTGTATCGCACCGAGCCGGTCTTTCGTTTCGCCCTGGAACAGGCATGCGCCAGTTTCGAGCGGGCAGCCGGTTGGTCGCTATTGGACGAAATGCTAAAACCCGAGGAGCTGTCACGGGTGGCGGAAACGCAGGTGGCGCAGCCCGCCAACTTTGCCTTGCAGATAGCGTTGTCGAAATTGTGGCAATCCTGGGGTATCCGTCCCGCCGCCATCGTCGGCCACAGCGCCGGCGAGCCGGCCGCTGCCTACATCGCCGGTGTCTTGTCGCTGGATGATGCCGTGGACGTGATCTACCACCGCAGCCGATTGCAGCAACGCACCACCGGCAGTGGACGGCTGATTGCCGTTGGCCTTTCCGCGACGGCGGCACGTGAGCGCATCGCAGCGCTCGACGCAAACCGGCTTTCCATCGCGGCCATCAACAGCCCCACCTCCTTGACCATCGCCGGTGATGATGAGGCGATTGAGCGTCTGCGCCTGTCATTGGAAGGCACCGATGTTTTCGCCAAGGTGCTGCATGTCAACGTGCCTTACCACAGTCATATCATGGAGCCGCTGCACGACGAGGTCATGCAGAGCCTGGCGCAGATCTCGCCGCAGACGGCGCGTATTCCCCTGTATTCCACGGTGCTCGGCGAGCGGGTCGATGGACCGGAGCTGGATGCTGCTTATTGGTATCGCAATGTGCGTGAATCGGTACAGTTTCTCGCCGCCGTAAGCAACTTGATACAGGCTGGCCATCGGTCGTTTCTGGAGATCGGTCCGCACCCGGTGCTGGCCGGCGCTATCAGCGAAACCTTACTGTATTTCGGCCACCATGGTCTGACCCTGAACTCACTGCGCCGTGGCAACCCGGAGTCCGCCACGTGTCTGTCGGCACTGGCGGGATTGTATGTGCACGGCGCCGACGTGGATTGGGCGGCGTTGTATGCCGCTGTGCCGGCGCAAGGCTTCATTGCCTATCCGGCCTATCCCTGGCAGCACCAGCGCTATTGGAACGAGGCGCCGGAGTTGCAGACGGCACGCATGCAACGCGCCGCGCACCCGTTGCTCGCGCGCCGCGTGGATGCACCGGTACCGATTTGGCAGGGTGATGTGGGCCACGCCGGTCTCGCTTACCTCGCCGATCATCAGATTCAGGGTGCGGTGGTATTTCCGGGGGCGGGTTATGTGGAGATGGCGCTGGCCGCTGCGCGCGAACTGCACGGCGGTCTCGGCGCCGTCGAGCTGCAGGACGTGCGCTTCAGAAAGGCCCTGTACCTGGAGCACGACAGCCCTATGAGCGTCCGGCTGGCCTTCGAGCCGCGTGCTGCCGGTTTCACTATTTACAGTCGTCGCTACGACCAATCGGATGCCTCTTGGGACGCGAATGCCGATGGGCGCATCGTGGTACGGCATAGCCGAAGGCCGTTAGCGGAGGATCTCGCGGCGGTGCGCGCCCGCTGCGGACGCATGATCGATCAGGATGCATGTTACCGGCACTTTCGGACCTTGGGTCTCGAGTACGGCCCTGCGTTTCGAGGTATCGAACAGCTCTGGCAGGGTGACGGCGAGGTACTGGTGCGTATTGAGCTTGCGCCGGAGGTACTGGCGCAGCAGGACGATTATTCCATACACCCGGTACTCTTCGATCTCTGCTTGCAAAGCACCGCGGCGACACTGCCGATGGACGCGGCGTCGACCCAGGTCTATATGCCCGTGAGCATTGAGCGGGTGCGCTTGTTCGATCTTCCCCAGGGTGAAGTGTTTATTCATACGCGCAGGATCGCTCATGACGCCAAGGGGCTGGTTTGCGATGTGCGTCTGGTGGACGGTGACGGGCGGGTGCTCGCCGCCATTGATGGCTGTCGTGCACGTGCCGTGGGCGGGGAACGCGCAGGCATGCAGGTAAAATCTCAGGATCTCTACCGCACCGTCTGGCGCGCGCAGCCACTGTCGACGCCACCGACCGATACGGAAGTGCGCGGCACCTGGCTGATCTTTGGCAACAGCGATGAGCTGGAGCGCGAGATCGTGTCGGAGTTGACGCGCCGCGATCAGCATTGTCACAGCGTGCATAGCGGCACGGGTTTCAGCCGCCGCAGTGGTGGTTATACCGTCGACCCGGCGGTACCTGAGGACTACGTTAATCTTTTTCAGGATATCCTACACGATGTGGTGCAGCCGCTACGAGGCATCGTTTATCTCTGGCCAGCGGCCTGCAACGTCAACGTCGATGCGCCGCCGGCAGAGATCGATGCTGGCATCGACCGTGTGTGCATAGGTCTGCTGAACGTGCTGCGCACGCTGGCGCATCTCGAGTGGGCGACAGCGCCGCGTATCTGGACAGTCACGCGCAACGCCCAACCGGTTGGCGACAACGGCGCGGAACTCAACCTGCTGCAGTCCGCCCTGTGGGGGCTGGCGCGCGTGGCCGGGCAGGTGGAACATCGCGATCTATGGGGCGCGATCGTGGATCTCGATGCACGCTACACAGCGCAGGACACCAAGCAACTTATCAGCGAAATATTCGCGGGTGACGGCGAGGATCAGGTCGCTTATCGTGCAGGCGCACGCCACGTGCCGCGGTTGACGCGCTGCAATGAGTTGCGTATGCCGACACCTCCGGTGTTCCGCAGCGACGCCACCTATCTCATTACCGGCGGCCTCGGTGCCCTGGGACTGGTGACCGCGCGCTGGATGGTACAACACGGCGCCCGCCATTTTATTCTCGCCGGCCGCGAAGGCCTGCCGCCGCGTGCCGAATGGCTGTCGTTACCGGATACCCATCGCGCCGCGCGCCGCGTCGCCGCGGTGCGCGCACTGGAGGACCTGGGTGCATCGGTCTTGGTCGCAGCGCTGGATATCGCCGATGCCGGTGCCTTGCGGCATTGCATCGATAATTACGAAGGCGAGGGACGGCCGCCGGTCTCGGGCGTCGTGCACGCCGCCGGTGTGGCGCAGCCGCAGTTGCTGGTGGAGATGGATGCGAAGAGCTTCCACGAGACGCTGCGGCCCAAGGTGCATGGCGCGCTCAGCCTGCAGCGCGTGTTTGCCGCGCGTGATCTCGATTTCTTTGTCATGTTTTCGTCCATCGCGTCACTGGTGGTGTCCACCGGACAGGGAAACTATTCTGCCGCCAACGCGTTTCTCGATGCCCTGGCGCACTGGCGGCAGGCGCGTGGCGAGGGTGGTTTGAGTATCAACTGGGGACCGTGGGGCGAGGTCGGCATGGCAGCGGACCTGGATCTCGTGGACTTCTTCGAACGCCGCGGTTTCTCCGCCATGACCACGAGCCAGGGCCTGGAAGCATTCGGCGCGCTGTTCGGTCAGCGCACGGCCCAGGCGGCGGTATTGGCCGCGAACTGGCAGACGGTGGTCGACACTGGCTTCCCGCTGGGAAGCGCTCCGGGTGTACTGAAGGATCTGTTGGCTGAGGCGATGGCCGATTCTGCCCAGGTCCAAAGCAGCAATGTCGGTGACCCGGGCGATTTCCTGCTGCAATACCTGGCACTGGATGACACCGAAGAGCGGCGCGCAGCGCTGGAGAACTTCCTCGCGCAGCTGGCCAGCCGTGTACTGCGCATCGACGCTGCCAAGCTTGGTCGCGAGGATGTGTTGAATGCGCGTGGCATGGACTCGATGATGGCCATCGAGCTCAAGAACCGTATTGAACGTGCTCTGCGGGTAAGCATCGCCATCGTCGATCTGCTGCGCGGTGCCAGCATCGCCAGTATCGCCGCCAAGTTGTTCACCGAACTGGAGGCCGGCGTGGATGCCGCCCACGCGGAAGTGGCCCAGCTGCTACAGGCCAACGCCGCCGATGACCCGTCGCCACAGCCTGTGGCAACCGAAGCGCAGGGCGCGGTGTAATCATGACAACGACTCTGAACGACCGTATCGCACGCTTGACGCCGGAGCAACGCGCCAAACTCACGGACAGGATATTCGGCTCGACAGCGGCCGGACGCGACGCGCAGATTGCGCGCCGGCCGGATGCGGCGACGCCGGTGGTGCTGTCGCCGGCGCAGCGGCGACTCTGGATCCTGTCCAGCCTCGACCCGGATAACACCGCCTACAATCTGGCGAGCATGTTCCGCATTACCGGTCGACTCGACCTGCGTGCCTTCCAGTCCGCGCTGGATGCCTTGCAGCGGCGGCACGAAATTCTGCGCACCGTTTACCGCGAAGACCCCGCCGGCGAAGCACGTCAGTGGGTGCAGCCGGCTCAGGGTGTGACCCTGCATCGACGTGATTTGTCCGGTCTGGATCGGACGGCGCGCGAGCAGGTGTTGCGCGACGCGGTGTTGGCTGAGGCCAACGTACGCTTCGATCTGTGCAATGGCCCGGTGTGGCGGGTCGGCCTGATACAGGTGGCGGCGGCAGAGTCGGTGCTGGTCATCAATGTCCACCATATCGCCTTCGATGGCTGGTCCTTGGGTGTGCTGGTGCGTGAACTGTTTCAAGCTTACCGCAGCACGCGCGCGGCGGGTACGGCACC
>JANNJF010000502.1:0-1576 GCA_031405715.1 Gammaproteobacteria bacterium
TCAATCTGGTGGGCATCCTGAATGAAAAAGGCCACGACGGTAAGGGCTTCGAACATGCCCACGTGCTGCTCGCGGACAAGGTGGTGCATGCGTGTCGTTACAGCGGTGTGCCACGACTCCTGCACATGAGCGCACTGCACGCCTCGCTCACGGCGCCGAGTCGTTATCTGCGCACCAAGGGTCTGGGTGAAAAACTGGTACTTGAATCCGCCAGCCAGCAACTGCACGTCACAGTATTCCGGCCATCGGTCATCTTTGGTGAGCAGGACAGTTTTACCAATCGTTTCGCCGGCCTGCTGCGGCTGACGCCAGGGGTTTTCCCGCTCGCCTGTGCCGATGCGCGTTTTCAGCCGGTGTATGTGGAGGACGTGGCGCAGGTTTTTGTCGCGGCCCTTGATCGCCACAACACCCATGGCCAGCATTACGATCTGTGCGGACCGCGCACCTATACCCTGCGTGAGCTGGTGGAGTATCTCGCGTCGCTCAGTGGGCGGCCTTGTCGTGTCATCGGCCTCAACCGCCAGTTGTCCTGGTTGCAGGCGGCGTTGCTGGAATACGTGCCCGGCAAACCTTTCTCCCTGGACAATTTTTTATCACTGCAGGTGGAGAGTGTCTGCCAGTCCGACTTTCCCGCGGTCTTTGGACTGAGCCCGACCCACCTGGAGGACGTGGCGCCACGCTATTTGGGGCCGTCAGTCGGGGTTTTCAGCAGTTAGATCTATTCTAAATCCCGTCAGCCACTCGTATTTTCCCGCAGAACACCGTGGAGAATAGATAATCGGTCGATTATGGCAGACTAACGGTAAGATACTTTTATAGGCATGCGATCGATCCGTGGCCAATACTTAACAGTTGTCAGGACATTGTGCACACGACCTTAAGCCCAGTGAAGCAAAGCAGATACCGGCGCAGGCCCCGGGCACAATGGAACACAAGGATAGTTGTAAGGACACTACACCAGGAGGTGGCTATGAATCTCTACGTCGGAAATCTTGCACCCAATGTCATGCCGGCGGATCTGCAGCATATCTTCGGGGGTTTGGGGCAGATTCTGTATGCCAAATTGGCGGAGAGCGAAGACGACCGCACCGATCGGGGTTATGCCTTCGTCTATGTTCCCAATGATGATAAGGCCCGCACGGTGGTGGCCTCCCTGCATGGGACTCTGCTGAAGGGCGAAAAGTTGACCGTCTCCCCCATGGTGGAACGCCCCGGTGTCATCGGCGGTGTTGCCAGCAGAGCGGCCCGTTGATGCCATCGGGTAAAAAATAATTCTTCGTAGTTAAAGACGGACGCGAAAGCGTTGGACTGACGGCGTGTTTTTGAAGTGCGGGAGCTCGCTCCCGCTGCTAAGGTTTAGCGCCCTACCTAATAGCCATGCTAGTACTCCATCAAAATAGTGCGCCCTCCGCCCTGGTTACTTAAATATAGTTGCCATGTGTCCATCCCTTACGTTCAAACTCAGGGTCCCTTCTCCCTTTGGGAGAAGGACAGGATGAGGGGCCAGGCTGAAGATGCCCCCTCACCCTCACCCTCTCCGAGCGGTTTATGCCTCCCCGAAGGGGGCCCGACGTGC
>JANNJF010000503.1:0-1201 GCA_031405715.1 Gammaproteobacteria bacterium
ATCCTTGGAAGGACCTATGAAGAGGTGTTGGCTTTCTTCCAGAAGGCCTTCGGGCCCCCTTCGGGGAGGCACAAACCGCACGGAGAGGGTTAGGGTGAGGGGGATAATCATGCATTTTTCCCTCACTCTGTCCCTCTCCCCAAGGGAGAGGGAACATAGCCTGATCGTTTTTGCCATTTGTTCGGAGGTTCCATAGTTCACGGCGGCGCATGACCATGTCCTGATCCTGTCGGGGCCGGGTCGTCGGCGCGCATTCAGTCCTTCCAGATCCACACGCCCAGTTCATCGTCGCCGTTTTTCCAGAACGGTTTCCAGGCATAGGCGCTGCCGATCTGCTCGTGTATGCGCAGGCGTGCCGTAGGATCGCGGGTCTGGTCGCGCCGCACCCAAACGATATAGCGCACCTGGTTAATGTCCAGCCAACCCAGGGCATCCGTCAGTGCGCCGCGATAGAAGGCACGGGCCTGTTCCGCGTTGCTGGTTATAAAGGTCGGGTTGCCACGCCATTGCCCCTCGTGATTGGGCCAGCCCACGGCCGCGGGTTTGCCGGCGAACAGGGTCATGGCCGAGGTCGGCGTATACGCGCCCTCGGCACCCAGCCCCTCTAGCACCACGCCCTGCGGTGCCACCGTCAGCCAGCCGAGTATCTGTTTATCCACCTGATCCCGCGTCAGCCAGTGGTGACCGTTGAGTTTACCCATGGCGCTCTTGTCGCCGTAGTACCAGTAGGCCGCCATATCGATACTGGAGGTAGACACCAACAGTAAAATCACCACCGTCGTCCAGCGCCACCCGCGTCCGGCGCCGAGCAATATCGATCCGAGGCCGAGCAGGATCGCCGGGTAGATCCACGACCACCACTTGAGCGTCGAGTTGAAGCGATTGAATTGCTCCCCCATGGGATCATCGGCATAGAAAAATTCACTGGCCAGCAACAAGCCCGCCAACAGCGTGACCAGCAACAGACTGTAGCGCTGGCGCCGCATCTGCAGGGCGCCGAGACCCAGCAACAGCAGCGCCGGCCACTGGATAGCCAAGAATCGATCGATCGGGGTGTGATCCACCGGTGTCACCCAACGGATCGGTGCGACCAGCGCTTGCACGTAAGATTGCGTTCGTGCCCTTCGTCGTGATTTTTCAGTCGATACCTCCAGTCTCCGGACAAGAAATACCCTGACCACGCGTCCGAATGCCGCGCCTC
>JANNJF010000504.1:0-3251 GCA_031405715.1 Gammaproteobacteria bacterium
CCACAGGGCCTTTGATTATGTGGTAAAAAGCGAAACTGCATTCGTTCGCCTCCAAAAGATCATCACTACAATTTTCCAGTACAAAAAAATGGAAAAAGAATTGAAGTGGTATATGGAGCGAATGTAACACGTAATTTATACAAGTCTTTTCTGAGGTTATGTAAGGCTTAGCCTTTCAAAGGTTCCCACCTTTGTTGTGTAAACAACATAAATCAAAGAAAATGAAAACAAAAAACCTATTCGCAACACTCGCTATAGCAGGTCTTGCGTTAATTGCTTCTTGTAAAAAAGAAGACGATGTCGTAATCACACCCCCTAGTACTTTTGTGGTTCCGGTTCAAACAACAGTACATGCCACTGTCCCACTCGCCGGAGCGGTCAACTTCGCCGTTTTAGCTGGTTCTGCAGTTACCAGTACAGGAGCAACAAAAGTTACAGCTGAGCACTTCATTTAGACTTAGACGCGAGCTTTGCCATGCAGGAACCAACCCGCAGATCAGGCCCGTTAAGACCGAGACCGCCAGTGTCCACAAGAAGACAAACCCGTTGACCTCAATTTGATCGACGCGGGGGAGATTTGCCGGCGCGAATTTGACGAGCAGAGAAACGCCCCAGAGAGCGCAGAGTATTCCGACCGAACCACCCACGAGTGCCAGCAACACACTCTCGGTCAGCAGACGCCTAATAATCTGGCTGCGACTTGCGCCCAGTGCGGTACGAATTGACTGATAGGGCACGGTGGTGATGCCGTTGGCCGGATCGATGAAGCTCACATGCCAAAGAGGGGCGCCCACCTGATTATCGGCGTCGAACGCATAGACACTGTTGTGCTCGGTGGCCACGAATACGACATTGTGCAGCTGTCCGGCAATGGGGACATTCTTCACATAGAGCGGTTGTGCGTACACGGATCCATCGACGGAAAATGAAAAGAGTTTTCCGAATGTCGTCGTATTAACGTTGCCAGGCGTGAGTATGGTTTCCTGCAGATTCTGACCAGTGCGCGCATTGTCATTGTGGTAGGTGAGCACGCCTTTCAGATAAGTGACGCTAATATCGACACTGCTAAACTTGCTTGGATCCGCGACACTGACCGCGGTAATGGAATGAGTGGCCACGGCCGCCGGCGGTGTGTACAACCCGCCGGTTGAAATCAACCCGACAGCGGCGTTACCGCCTTGAACGCCATCCACTTTCCATGTGACAGCGGTGTTGGCAGTATCGGAGACGGTCGCTGTGAACTGTTGTTTCTGGATGGTGGAAATGGCGGCGTTTGACGGAGTTAGGGTGACGGAAGTGGTTGGAAGCCGGACAGTGATCGTTGCGCTGGCGGTTCTCGTGGGATCTTCGACACTGGCTGCGCTGATAATGTGGGTAGCGGCGCTAGGAGGCGGTGTGTAGAGTCCGCTGGGTGAGATCAGCCCCACGCTGGTGTCGCCGTTCTGGGTACCATCCACCTTCCAGGTGACCGCAGAATTACTCGTGTTGCTGACCGTGGTGGTGAACTGTTGTGTCTGGATAGTGGTAATGGAAGCCGTGGACGGGGTCAGGGTGACCGCAATCTGATGATCTGGCGGCGGTGCAGCGTCAATGCTGCTACCGCTGCCGTTACATCCCGTCATGAAAAGGCCAACCAGTAGCGCCAAGGGAAAAAATAGGAAGGTTTGATGGTTTGGTAATCTGGTCATTTCTATATGTCCTGTTGAAATTCACGCTGTAGCGATAGAGGGTGTCATCCCTCCCTTCATCCAGCGCCCCATCCACACTCGACTCGCCGGCGACCGGGCTCAGTTGCAGTACACAGTGTGAAGGAAGCAAAGCGGTTCATCGGTACGTCAGCGCACATGGCGATGGCAGTCCCCCTGCCAGTCATCTCTATTTCTCGTTTTGCCGAAGTGATTTTGTAAATCTCCGCCGGATCATCTGCTGATGTTCTGGATAATCTGCGTAACGCTGGTCGCAAGCCGCTTATGTGCGCCCCCGAACAGTCAGCGCCCCTGAATGTGTATTAAATCAGTCGGGCACAGAGGAACCCTATGGAAATCGCCACACCCGTCACCACGGCCATGAACAGCGTGTTGCAGGCACTGCCTCAAACGGACCACCAACGTCTGCTCGCCCACAGCGAGCACGTGGCCCTGATCTATGGCGAAGTGCTTTGCGAGCCCGGCAACGCCATCCCGTATGTCTATTTTCCCAACGACGGAAGCATTTCCCTGCTCACCCCGGTCGACGGTCACGCCAGCATGGAGGTCGGCCTGGTGGGCCGTGAGGGCATGGCGGGCATGGGCCTGTTTCTCGGCAGTCGCATCTCCCCCGTCCGCATGCTGGTGCAGGGGGCCGGCAGCGCCACGCGCATGCGCGCCAACGCCTTCCGCCAGGAGATGCAGCGCAACTCCGCCCTGCAGCGCGGGCTCAGCCGCTACCTCTACGCCTTCATGGCCCAAGTCGCGCAGACCGCCGTCTGCAACCGTCACCACCTCCTCGAGAAACGCCTTGCCCGCTGGCTGTTGATGACCCACGACCGGGCCCCCGCCAACGAATTTCACCTCACCCAGGAATTCCTTGCCCACATGCTGGGCGTACGCCGCGTCGGCGTCACGGGAGCCGCCCGGCAGCTGCAGGAACAGTCGCTGATCAGCTACCGCCGTGGCCACATCATCATCCACGATCGCCCGGGACTGGAGCGCGCCTCCTGCCGCTGTTATCGGGACGTCAACACTATCCGGGACCGGATGGCCGATGAAGAATTGGTAGGGAGAATGGAAGGAGAAGGGAAAGAGGAAGAGGCACCCGCAGACCTCGTGGACCAGCTGCATCCCTGACCGCTGACTCCAAGCATCGATCCAGCGAAGAATCCCGTCCTATGTGCGCTATCGCACAGCAGAATCTCCGCCGAATAGGCACACTGGAAAATCACCCAGTTGCCCAAGCGCAGCTGAATCAGACCATCAATCTTAATAAGAGGAGTTAATACAATGGAACAGGCAATCGGCGAATTCAAACGGACAAAAAGCAAAATGGCGGAAGACTTCAAATCCATCATCCACGATGCCGATGAATTACTCCAGGCAACGGCAAAAGTCTCCGGCGAAGGCTTCAACGTCACCCGCGCGAAATTCGCCGAAAAGATCCAGACCGCCAAGGCCAGTCTGGAGGATGCGGAGCAAATCGTCGTCGACAAGGCCAAGCAGGCCGCGGCCGTGACCGATGATTATGTGAAGTCCAATCCGTGGACATCGGTGGGTATC
>JANNJF010000505.1:0-7977 GCA_031405715.1 Gammaproteobacteria bacterium
CACACCGGCAGGCTGGGCGGCGCCTCCGTCGCGAATACGGTGCCTGACTGAGCAGGGGACACATCCACCGGCAGATCGGCCGTCAGGGTTTGAAAGGGTTCCACTACCACCGCCGGCATGCGTTTGATGGCGGCGCGCAGATCATCCACCGTCAGGAACAGTCGCTCCGGGGGCAGCACCGGCCGCTCCCGGTCGTGCCGCAGCAACTCGTAGCGCTCCTGCGCCTCCTGCCGGAAGGCCTCCGCCGCCTCCAGGGCCCCGGCCTCCATCAGACACAGCGGGGCGGCAGGCAAGTAGTCGAACAGGCTGGCGGTGTGCTCGTAGAACAGCGGCAGGTAGTATTCGATGCCGCCGGGACTTACCCCTTGGCTGACATCCCGATACAGGTGGGTCTTCTGCGGGTCGCCCTCGAAGGTGGCACGGAACGCCTGACGAAAGCGTTGGATGGCCTCTTCGGTCATGGGGTACTCCCGCGCCGGCAACAGGTGCACGCCGTTGAGTTTATCGCCGGAGCGCTGGGTGTCCGGATCAAAGGCGCGGATGGATTCGATGCGGTCGTCGAACAGATCCACGCGGTAAGGGCGCTCGCTCCCCATGGGGAAGATATCGATCAAGCCGCCGCGCACGGCATATTCCCCCGGGGTCATCACCTGGGTGACCGATTGATAAGCCGCCTGGGTCAGCTGCCGGCGGAAGGTGGGCAGGTCGAGTCGGTCGCCCACGTCCAGCATCAGGCTGTGCGCCCGCAGATAGTCCAGCGGCGGCAAGCGATGCATGAGGGTGGTGACGGAGACCAACAGCACACCCTGTTGCAGTCCGCCCAAACGCGACAGGGTCAACAGGCGCCGGGAGAGGATGTCCTGATGCGGCGAAAACACGTCATAGGGCAGGCTCTCCCAATCGGGAAACGGCAGCAAGGGTGTACGCCCGTCCAGCCCGGTATAAAAACGTAATTCATCCTCCCACTGCTGCGCGGATCGGCTGTCACGGGTGATGACCAGCAAGGGCCCTACGTGGGCGCGCGCCGCCTCCACCGTTGCGAGACCACGACTGCTGCCCAACAGACGCTGCCACCGCTGGGTACGTCCCGGCGTCTGCGGAAGGATCGGGTGCAGTGGGCTCTGTGGTGTCGGTTCCATCGCCGGGTGGGGCGGGGCGTCGGGCGGGTTGGACGATGGCATGGAGGAGGGATCGAGTCTCGATGATAAAAAAAGTGGTCCATTGTAGCCTAAATGATCCCGCGACGGGTGGCGTCCAAGGGCCACAATCAACTACTTAGACAATCAAGTTGACAAGGATTAAATAATATTGCTCAATAGGTTATGCCGACTTATTAAATTAAATAAAGGTAGGTACTGGATGAGCCAAGGTCCACGCTACAAAGTTGGTGACACCGTGTTTTACCCTTCCGCCGGAGTCGGGGTGATCGAGGCGGTTGAAGATCTTTTTCTAACGGGCAAACAGGAACGTTGCTTTGTGATCCGGATACACGAATCCCAAGTCACCATTAAAGTTCCCCAGGCGAACATGGTCAACAACGGCATCCGTCCGTTGCTGGAAGGTAAGCGCATCAAAGAACTGTTCAAGGTGTTGTCGGCGGCGAGTCAGCGTCGCGCCACCGGCAATCTGACGGAACGTTGCAAAGGCATCGCCCACAAAATCAACGCCGGCTCCCCCATCGAGTTGGGTGAAGTGGTGCGCGACCTGACCCACTGGAAAGTCACTTCCGGTCTGTCCTTCGACGAAACCCGTTTGCTCGAGACCGCGAGTAATTATCTGTCCCGCGAGCTCGCCACCGTGGAAGGCATTTCCACGGAAGATGCCTATGCCCGCATCCGCAGCCAGATCGAGGTCAGCGTCGTCTAGTCCCGCGTATCGCTCGTCCCCTTGAGTTCGCCCAACCCCCCATCGGAGGAGCAGTCCCCGGAGTCAGCACTCTGGGCGCTGGTACCCGCCGCCGGGGTCGGCACGCGCATGGGGGCGGATCGCCCCAAACAGTATCTCCCGCTTTTCGGACGTCCGATTCTGCAGTTCACCCTGGAGCGTCTCGGCAGCTATATCCCGTTGCGTGGCATCTTCGTCGGCTTGTCGCCGGACGATAAATTCTGGCCGACCCTGCCACCTCTACCCAAAGTCCTTGGCACCTTTCCCGGCGGCCAGGAGCGCGCCCACACGGTTTTAAATGGCCTCATGACTTTATCAACCCACGCTGGGTCGGATGACTGGGTGATGGTGCATGACGCGGTGCGTCCCTGTGTGCGCCATGCCGATCTCGACAAGCTGTTGAGCGCCGTCCATGGCCACCCGGATGGCGGCCTGCTGGGCCTGCCCCTGGCCGATACCGTCAAACGCGTGGACCCGATGGAGCACGTAGTGGAGACGGTACCGCGGCTCGGGTTGTGGCGTGCGTTGACACCCCAGCTGTTTCCCGTGGCGCGCTTGCGGCGCGCCCTGGAGGCCGCCGTGCAGCGGGGTGCGACCATCACGGACGAAGCCGCCGCCATTGAACTCGACGGCGGCCACCCGCGCATGGTGGCGGGCCACGGAGACAACATCAAAATCACCCTGCCGGCGGACATCGAGCTGGCAGAGATGGTTCTCAAACAACAGGCGCGGGAGCGGGGTTGATGCGCATCGGCCACGGGTATGACGTGCATCCGCTGGTCGCCGGACGCGACCTGATCCTGGGCGGCGTAAAAATTCCGCATGCCAAAGGCCTGCTCGGCCATTCGGATGCGGATGTGTTGATCCACGCGGTGTGCGACGCCTGTCTCGGCGCCGCCGGCCTCGGCGACATCGGCCGGCACTTTCCCGACAGCGACGCGCAATACAAGAACATCGACAGCCGCATCCTCCTGCGCCGGGTGTGCGCCAGTCTCAAGCAGCGTGGCTTGCGCGTGGAGAACATCGACAGCACCCTCATCGCCCAGGCGCCGAAGCTGGCGCCGCATCTCGCAGCCATGGTGCAGAACATCGCCACGGATCTCGAGATCGATGTGTTGCGCGTGAACGTCAAGGCCACCACCACGGAACATCTCGGCTTCGCCGGGCGCGAGGAGGGCATCGCGGCGCACGCGGTGGTGCTGCTCGGCGAGGAGAACTGAGATGTGCGGAAAATATTTCTTCAACGATAACAAAACCGGAGAGCCCACCATGACCAACGTGAACTATCTCATCCCCAAGCACCAGCGCCCAGTATGGACCCCCGAGCTGGAGCCGCTGGCGGCGTCTATCGAAAGCATGACGGAAATCCCCTTGCTCGGCTGGGTGTCCGCCGGCCAGCCGGTGGATCTGAACGACGATCAGAGCCGCGTTGCCGTTCCGACTAGCATGGTGCGCAAAAATACCTATGCATTACGCGTGCGCGGCCATTCCATGGTCGACGACAACATCCAGGACGGCGACCTCATCGTCATCGAAAAGCGCGAAACCGCGCAGAACGGCCAGTCGGTCGTGGCCATGATCAACGGCGAGCGCGTGACGCTGAAGAAGTTCTACGTGGAGTCCGACGGCATCCGCCTGCAGCCGGCGAACCCGGACATGGCGCCGATACGCTTGAAGAACGAGGAGGTGCAGATACTCGGGATAGTAACGGGCGTCATCCGTATGGCCGACGCCGGTTGATCAATCGCGGATCGCGGAAATGTGCATACCGTTCCATCTGGGGTGGTATTTTGTGATGATTGCGCGGGTCCGCTGCCTGGCTGTGTACGTGCCCGCGTAGGGCGCAATAGCGCAGCGTATTGCGCCGCATGCCCCACACCGAACGCCGACGCACCCGCTATCCTCTTTCCCCCACCACCCGATCCATGTCATTACCGGCCCCCGCCCAATCATACGGATAAATCCACCGCTCGACACATCGGGCGAAGCTCGAATACGGCCAGTCCACCACACGGCGGACATGCCCATGCTTGACCGGATTGAAATGCAGATAATCCATATGACTGGCGTAGTCGCGCTCATCGCGGATCGTGTGTTCCCAGAATCGCCGCTGCCAGATGCCGCGTTCACAGCGGCTCACCCGCACCCTGGACCGATGTTCGGTCTTGGGAAGGTGCTTGGCAAAACCCGCCTTGATAAGCCGCCAGCGAGTCGTGAAATCCGCGTCTCCCGCCGGCAGGGTCCAGATACAGTGCAGATGGTCCGGTAACACGACCCAGCCGTCGATGCGGAACGGCCACCGCCGCCGGACATCCCGCACCACCCCGCGCAGGAGATCCACGTGCCGCACCAAGGTATCGTTCGGAAACCGCTCCAGTAGATTGACCGTGAAGAAATAGCAACCTCCGGGAACGCGATAACGGCGGTAGTCGGGCAAGGGTCCTTCCTCGCGGGGTGTGATTATTCAGTATGTGTTGCCGGCAGCGTCATTCGGCGCAATACGCTGCGCTATTGCGCCCTACGTGGGCTGTGCAACATCAGGAGCGTCCGCTGGAGCGCCGAGTAGACTTCTTCGCAAGATCGAGTAGACCGGACAAGGCGGCGTTGACTGCATCGGAGGTAGGGAACGCCTTGGCAATCTGTGGATCGAGGATTACGATGTTCGATTCTTTCCTTGCTCGTTCGAAGTATTTACCGCGTTCGAGTTTCTTGAAGTCAGACAGTCGATACTCTTCGCGAAGTTCATCGGTAACTGCGGGCTTAACCTTTTTCATATATCTTCCTCTCTGCCCGTGCTGCGACGCGGGCGCTGATAATACGGATAACTCCACCACGCTCGGAGCGCGCAACAAAGAGCACGGTTGGGGTGAGCATCGCGAACCCCAACATTACCTCGTGCACACAATTGTTGGGGTTCATTTCACTCACCCCAACCTATCTGTGCTACCGTGCTAGCGCCAAAATCCGGACAATTGGTAGCATTCGCAGCAATCGGACTTGCATAGTGGTCTCCGAAACCTATCGCTGAAACTCAGGGCGCGACATCAAGAGCGTCCGCTGGGGCGCCGTGTTGGGCAAGGCTGTCTCGATGACAACCACTTCTGGAACGATGACTGACTTTCCCCCGAAGGTTGTCTCAGTAAGAGGTTCTCGACGCTAATATTCTCATCGAGGTCTTCCCAGTGTATGCCATAGCCCTTCCCTATGACGCGCCAGTTCTTGCGCTCCTTAGCTGTTCCATGTGCCAGCCTTGGAAACCAGGCGAGCGGCACAGAGATGCTTCTACCGTCGCTCACATCGACGCTGAGAGTATCTTCCGTGACAGTAATGTTCTCCGCCGTTGGCACTTCTGCCTCAACCGTTGAAGTACGCATCCCATGCCTCCTGAAACATTCTGTTGTGTTGATGCATCAACTTTAAAAACGATATGTTATGCGCGTTGTTGCCACATACCAGGATCGCGACGCGCATGGAATACCGATAACACGACGATACGCCGAGGTTCCGCACGGAAGAACACCGAGTATGGAAAGCGACGGGCTCGAACACAGCGAACATCGTG
This sequence comes from Gammaproteobacteria bacterium, assembly GCA_031405715.1. GTDB lineage: Bacteria > Pseudomonadota > Gammaproteobacteria > Acidiferrobacterales > UBA6901 > JANNJF01. Next base: position 5,447 of record JANNJF010000505.1, read on the forward strand.
GTGCATTATGGGAAAGCGTTTTGGATTCTCGGCCAACAAGTAAACAGCGCGGTTGATCTCCGACACGAACTCAAGCCCCAGACCGGGACGTCGCTCCTCGTACCATAAAGCGGCTTCATCGAATTCGCGGCGTGCGGCGCGCCGAAAAACAACCGCCAAGGTCATTTCTTAAGGCGTTCGGTAATCGAAGCCTTAACTTCTTCCCAGGGTACGACGTCGTCAGGGTTTGCCTCGTGCTCGGCGATTCTGCGGTCAAGCTCAGCACGTTGAGCCTGGGTCAGCGGCACTACGGTGCTATCCGCTGCAATGCTATCCCAAAGCTCCTCAACCAATGTCAGGCGCTCTTCGATTCCGAGGCGTTCGATACCCAATGACTTAAGCGAGACGGCCATGATGTCACCTTATGCAAAGCGTAATAATAATCGTAGCAGATAGCTTCATGTTGTGGAAGTCAGGGTCGCGCACAACGCCCCGTGCTCACGCATTACTTGGGCAATATGCCATGTTCTTCAAAACTGTAATAACCCTCCGTGGTAATTAACAAGTGATCAAGCATCGCTATGTGCAATATTTTTCCGCCTTCAACAATATTTTTTGTGATTTCCAAATCCGCTTTGGATGGCTCAAGTGTGTCGCCCGGGTGATTATGGACGAGAATAATGCGCGGCGATTTCTTTTGCACGGCCAAGTTAAACACCTCTAAGGGGTTAACGATGGCCGCTGAGATGCTGCCCAAACTGACCAACTCGATATACGAAAGCTTATTACTTGTCGCCAGGCCAATGACCCAAAAATGCTCTTTCTGTTGACCCAGCTTGTTTTCCCGCAATAGAACTTTGCGCATGATCTCGAAGATATCTTGCGGATGGGAAATATTAATTTTCTGTTCTTTGGTTAACCGTATATTCATCGGGTGGTGGTCCTAAATAGTGACTATCCTTGGGTTATCAACAGTAGGTTGGGGTGAGCATCGCGAACCCCAACATGACAATGTGCACGCAGCCGTTGGGGTTCATTTCATTCACCCCAACCTACCGTGCTTTTTAGAGGGCGCCTGCGAGATTGTAATGCGCATTAAAAAATTCAACCGTATTCTCGTACTTGCTGCGAATAGCTGGATCGAGACTCTCCAGCGGCCCGAAGAGAGTAGCCAGAGGTGAATAGAATACCTCGACCGTAAGAGGAATCGGGCCACAATAATTGTGTCTGTGGGTTTGGACCCAATTCATGACATACCGGCTAACCGGCGGTTCGGCTCTCATTGGGACGCTCCACCGGACGATAGTTTCCTTTCCAGTGGCTGAGTGCAGCGGAATACTCTTGGCAATCTCTGCTGTGTAGTCGTCGATGACGACGCCGAGCCACTGACTTGACTCGCCGAGGGCGTAGGCGTCCACCAAGGCGGGCCCCGAAAACAGATTCAGATCAAGATTGAAGTTGAACCTACCGTGAGCCACGCCACCCCGAAGGGGAATGTAGTAGTGAAGCGCGCGGGTGAAGACTTCGGTTGTCAGCAGAAGAAGAGCCATTGCATCATTCTGTGTATTACCTTTCGAGAAAGCGACGAGAGTGTCCGAGAAAATAAATGAACGGACTTGATCAGTGATTAACTCGCGGGCATCGAGACGCTCGATACCCAGGTGCATCCGTTCATCTCGTGCCCGACTCAGAGCAGAGAGCTTTTCCCACGCAAGATCGGGATCGCGCTTTGTTAGGGCGCTCATCCCAAGCATGTCGAAATGGGCGACAAATCGATTATCGCGGTGAGGCGTCATTTCGCCCCCTAGCAAGATATATCTGGGCTAATTTCCGCTTTTAAAGGCGGACAAGCCTGAGGGAAAATGGTAATTTTTCTATCCATAGTCAGTGATTAATTTATTATTCCTTGCGTGCTTTCCCGACGGAATAGGCGGAAATGCCTACCTGCGTGCAGATCACAGTAAACCTAGACACATGAGGCGGTCAACGGAAACCTGACCTATCCCCGGAGGCCACGAAGCGGCCTCCGGGGATGTTTTTATTTCGCCGCTTTGCTCTGGCTTTTCACCACACTCATGGCCGTGGCAATCATGCCGCTCAAGTCCGCGAGGTTGCCCGGCAGGATGAGGGTGTTGCCTTCCTGCGCCAGGTTGGCGAAGGCGTTGACGTATTTTTCCGCGACTTTCAGGTTGATCGCCTCGATGCCGCCCGGTGATTGGATGGCGTTGGCGATTTTCTGGATGGCGAGCTCGGTTGGACGCGTAGTTATGCTGCAACCTCGATGTACTCGACATGACTCGACGGCTGAGGAGGCGGAATGCCATCTTCGCGAAGGCCGTCGAGGTGAAATTCGATGGCTTCGCGGATATGCGCCTCTGCCTCTTCTAAATTAGCGCCCGTAGCAATACAGCCCGGCAAGTCTGGACAAGACAGCACGCGACGGTCTGCTGTTGAAGGCGGCCGCTGTGCGTGACACCTGCGATCTGGTCATCTCGAACGTGGTCATCATCGACGCGACGCGTCGCATCGGGAAGGTGTCCATCGGCATCCGC
>JANNJF010000506.1:0-10333 GCA_031405715.1 Gammaproteobacteria bacterium
TTGCTGCTGGCTCCACTTCCGGCCTCTGATGATTTCGCCGATCTTGGTCGCAAGCTGTGCTTTCACGAGCATTTCGTCGGCATCGGCCATGCCGAGATCGGCGTAGACGTTGCCGGTGCTTTTTTCAATTTTGACCATTACTGTTTTCCTTTGGCGTGTGCTTCCGCCGCCTTCAATCGTTCTTGAATTACGTTCATGTCTGGCTTTGGTGTAGCGATGCCGTGCGTTGACTTCTTCTGGAAGCAGTGCAGGACATAAACCGCATAGACGAATTTGACTGTATAGACGGCGCGGAACGTGCCGCCGCCGAAGTCTTCCACTACCTCAAGGACACCCGCCGATCCGAAGCCCTTTAGCGGCTTCGTCTGTGCGTGCTTCTTCCCCGTCTGCGCTTGATGCAGCGCAAAGCCGAAAGTGTCTTGCACATCGGCCGGCATGGCTTTCAAGTCCTTCTTGGATGACCCGATCCAAAGCAGTGTTTTCATGTCGCTGTTCCATTTTTTAATTATACCCATATGGGCATATTGCGCAAGCTGGATCGCACATGCGTACGATTTTTTCCACATACTCAAGCCGACAACTCATGCGATGGGTTCGATAGGTTCAGCCTGCAGACGGGACCTGATTCCGGCTCAGAACCATGAGATACCAGCCAAACAGTATCAAAAGCGAAAGATCGGGTGTCGACACAGCGCCTGGTGCAACTTTCACTTCGCTGGTGAGATAGTTTCGTAGGGTGGACATCGCCCACCCAACGTGGCGTCGATAATCTTCCGCTGGTGGGCAATGCCCACCCTACATACTGCATACGGCGAGGGTTTTGCAGCAACACATTCACCCACCACTCAGTGCCTGCACGATCTGCACCGCATCCGTCGGTCGCAGCGCATGCACCATACCAAACACCTGCTCGCCGTTGACGAAGAAGCGCATGTGCGGCCGCATGGCTTCCTGCTCGTCGATCACGCGGAATCGCAGGCCGGGATATTGGCGATCCAGATCGGCGAGCAATTCAGTGAGGGTCGCGCCGCTGGCCTCGACCTCGCGTGCGTGGGTGTAGGAATGCAACGGACTGGGAATCAGCACTTTCATCGTCCTAACCTTGATGCGATGATGTTGGCCACCACGCAGACGGGAGTGTCTTCACACCTCTACGGCCTCAACCGCGTAGATCTCGGGAAGATGTCGCGCGATGCAGGTCCAGCGCTTGCCTTCATCGCGGCTCGTCCATAACTCACCACTCGTTGTTCCGAAGTACAACCCCACGGGATCCTGCGCGTCGGCGGTCATGGCCTGACGCTTCACCGTCCACCAGGCCTGACTCGCGGGCAGGCCGGCGTCGAGGCGCTGCCAGCTCTTGCCGCCGTTGCGTGTGACATAACTGCACGGTTTGCCGCCGGGGCTGGTGCGCGGCCACACGCTGGTGCCGTCCATGGGGAAGACCCACACGGTGTTGGCATCGCGCGGGTGCACCACCATGGGAAAGCCGATGTCGCCCACCAGCTTCGGCATGCGCTTGCCGATACGTGTCCATTCGTTCGATGGCCGATCCAGCCGGTAGATGCCGCAGTGATTCTGTTGGTACAACCGGTCCGGGTTGCTCGGACAGAGCCGCACGCAGTGGGGATCGTGAACGGCGATATTGGCCGGGTCGAAACCCTCGACCACTTCCATTCCCTTTACCAGGGGCGTCCAGGTTTTGCCGCGGTCGCGGGTTTCGTGTATACCGCCGCCGGACATGCCGAAGTAGAGGTGCGCCGGATCCCGCGGGTCGATGATGATCGAATGCAGTTTCGGTCCATCGGGTGTGCCGTCCTGCACACTGCCCATCCAGGCCCGGTACTGTGGATCGTCGTTGATGACGGAAAACGGTTCCCATGAGACGCCACCATCGTCGGAACGGAAGAGGCCCTGGGGCGAGGTGCCGGCGTACCATACCTTCGGTTCGTTGCTGTGGGCGGGCGTGAGCCAGAAGGTATGATCGACCGCGCGGCCGCGCTTCTCCCCATTGGGGCCGTCGGCGACTTTGGCGAAGGCGGGTGGTCGCGCCGCTTCCTTCCAGGTGCGGCCGAGATTGGTGGAGCGAAAGACGGTCGGACCGAGGTGACCGGTCTTGGCCGCCGCCAGCAGGGTTTTCCCGTCACGCGGATCGAGCACCAGGTGGTTGATGATGTGCCCGAGAAAGTGCGGTCCATCGGCGCGCCACGTTTTACGTTTGGTATCGCCGTGAAACAGCCATGCGCCTTTGCGCGTGGCGACGAGGACCAGCACCTTGCGGGCGGGTTGTCGCTTTGGGGATTGTACTGCGCGCAGGGCGGGTCGTTGGGTTCTAGTCGCTGATTTTTTTTTGGTCTGTGCCATGAGTCACTCCTAGTGAAAAGGCCGACAAGGGTGTGAGATCGATCTATATTCCTGATAATTCGTGTGGGTGACTCGTATGCGATTACGTTACCGCGTAATTCGGCTAGCGTATCAAGGTGCGCTGGGAAAATAAATCGGAGGCTATTAGGGACGCTACCCCATGGCGCCACTTTAAACCTTTATCCACCCTGTCCCGAGTTGGGACGATACGTTTTTTTGGAGTGCGGGAGCTTGCTCCCGCTTTGTAAAGCGGCGGCAAGCCGCCGCACTCCACGTAACGCCACGACGAAACTATGGTGACTTTGCGGGCGTAAATCGGGGAAAATTTATTTTCCAGTAAATTAAATCTATCCCGGTTTCCGGTCATCCTCGACGCCGAGTTTGAAGCGACAAACGTTGTCTCCCCGCGCCATACAGGTCTGGTGATCCACGGGCCGGCCGGCAAAGCTCGACATCAACGCCAGATCGAACTGGCAAATTTCCGGGTGTTGCCGCGCAAGACTATGGAACACACAATTGTCGGCTTCGATGGTGATGGTCTTGCCCGCGGTTGCCACCTCCTTGGCGCCATATCCCAGCTGTTTCATCAGGGTGATCAGCTTGCGCGCCCCTCTGCCGGCGCCTTCATCAAAGGCTGTTCTGCCTGCAATTGTTTGCCAGCGGCAAGGCCCATGTTTTTCATGCGCTCCGCCAGACCCGCGCTTCCACCTTCTTGCACAGCCGCTTCCACCAACAGCTTGGCCAGCAACGCGTACTGACGAGGAAACAGTTCGAAACCTTTATCGCTCAGCACGTAGAGCTGCTGCGGGCGTCCGCCGGAAGGCCGCGTTTCGCTCGCCACCACCACGCCGGCTTTTTCCAGTGCCGCCAGATGCTGGCGGACGGCATTGCGCGTAATCGCCAGGCCCTTGGCCAGCTCATCCACGGTCAGGCCGGCCTTGGTTTCCAGCAATAAGGTCAGCAAGTCCTGCTGACGACTACCCAGCATGTCCAACATGGCGCCTCCTTAAATAGTCATCCACGCGCTGTACTGCATATATCCGCTTATTCTACTGCGTAAACAACCATATTACCATATTAGACATATTTTACTTGTTTTAATGTTTATACTGGTTTAATCTTCTCCACAGCAACATCAAAAGCACGGTTGGCCCGCCTAACGCGACGCTGACTTTATCCCTGAACCGTAACGAGGAACGTCACTTGAAAACACTGAATACACGCTGGTTAATTGCCCCTGCCATGCTGTTGGCCGTTGTCACCGCAGTACCCAGCTATGCTAAGAACACCCCCGCCGAGCAAATGACGACCAAGGCCGTCCAGACCGACAATGCCATGCGCGACCTGTGGCTAGGTCACGCTTTCTGGGTGCGCAACGTGGTGGTGGAGACCTTTGCCGGTAACCGCGCCGCCGCGACCGCCGCAGAGAACGAGGTTGTGGCCAATGCCAAGCGGATCAGCGCTGCGATCGAACCGTATTACGGCAAGGCGGCCTCGGACAAGTTGTTTGGTTTGTTGGCGGGTCACTATGGTGCGGTCAAGCAGTACCTTGACGCCACGGTTGCCACCAACCAGAGTAAGCAGGATGCCGCGATGAAAACCATGACCGACAACGCCGGAGAAATTGCAGTCTTCCTGAGTGGCGCCAACCCTAACCTGCCGGTGGATACCCTGCGTGGCATGCTGCTGGCGCACGGTGGTCACCACGTCCAGGAAATCCAGCAATTGCGCGACAAGCAATATGTGCAGGAAGCCCAGACCTGGGAAGCCATGAAAAATCACATGTATGGTATCGCCGATGCATTGACGGGTGCGATCGCGAAGCAATTCCCCGCCAAGTTCTAACCCGGCGCGACCCAAGGGGGTCGCTCGGCGTCAACGCATAGCGCTATGCAAGTGGCTGGGGAGTCCGGGTTTCGTTGGTTGCAGGGTCAATAGATGAATCATTGGCCTGCCCGATCAACCAAATCCGCCTTCGCCCGGCTGCTTGCTGCGTTGTGACTCTTCAACGTCCATCGCCTCCCAGACAGGAAAAAATATGAATACTCTTCAACAGGTGCTAGCGGATATCCAAGCGCTGCCAGATACCCGCGGCCTGGCCATCGATCAGGCTGGGGTCAAAGGTGTGCGCTACCCCTTGGCGGTATGCTCGGCGTTGGGGACGATACATACCGTGGGCACCTTCTCGCTCACGGTGGGGTTGGGTGGCGACACCAAAGGTACGCACATGTCGCGCTTCATGGAGTTACTCGAAGCCAATCGCGACGCGGTGGATGGCGCAACCCTGCACCTGTGGTTACAGGACATGTTGGTCCGGCTGGGCGCACGCAGTGGTAGCATCGATGTGCAGTTTCCCTACTTTGTCAACAAGACTGCCCCGGTATCCCGCGTCAAAAGCCTGCTCGACTACGACGTCCGCTGGACGGCCAGCGTTGATCTACAAGGCCAGCGCCGGTTCAGGATGCGCGTCATCGCCCCGGTGACCAGCCTGTGTCCCTGCTCCAAGGAAATTTCACGCTACGGCGCACACAATCAACGATCGTCCATCACCATCGACACAGACCCTGAGGTCTCCCCTCAAAGTTTCAACACAGGATGATCATAACGCAGGCGAGCCATCGCTACACCCCACTCACGCGGCGGGAACGCCGCCATGCCATGCTGTACAAGCTGCAGCGCCAGGGTGATCACTGAAATCACTGGACGCGAGCGTCGCGTGTTGCTCTGGAATTGGAACTCCATCTGTTTTGCTTTACCTGCTTCTCCAATTAAGCGAAGCACAAACGAGGCAAGGCAGGCGATCAACAGAAGCACGCCCAAGCGGTTTCTCTGTGTGGTGCGGTTAGCAGAGAACCCCAACCCGAAACGCTGGCTCTTCAGGTCGCGGAAGGACTCCTCTATCTGCATGCGTTGGGCATACACGGCCACGACGGCTTGCGCACTCAAGTGGGCAAGCGTTGGGCTGACGGCCAATAACCAGGGCTCACGTTGGGCACGGGCATTCTTCAAACTATGCTTTGAACGTACTCGATTGCCCAATTTACCCTTCTTGTGGCGCCCTTGTTTGATACGCTTCATCAGCACCAGACGACAGGGCACGGGATGATTGCGTACATAGTGATATTGACCGAGTGACCTGGCCTTGGCCGTGGCGAGCGAATAAAGCGTTTTACAGCCTACCCAGAGGTCGTCGTCGATCGAACAGACCATATCGCGGTTACGAATACGCCCTATCCAATGCCATCCCAGGCGACTGACCAGCCTGAACCACGGGCCACGGAACCCGGCATCGGTAATCAGGATCGGCACACAGCCGGGTGGCAGCAGGGTGGTAAGTTGGGTGAGAAAGGCTTTATGTACGCGCGGGGAGGTAGCCCGCGATTGTGGGTGTACTTGTTCATAGAGTGTCAGGCTACGTCCTTCGAGGGCGACCGAGGCGCGCAATAATTGCCATTGCCTGTCCGGCGTCAAGTCCGACCAGTCGATGACGATCAACGGTATGGAGATGCCCGCCAGACACTGTCGTATCAAAACTTCATACAGCCGGGGTGCTTCCCTATGCAACGCGCTGTTTCCGAGTAGTCTGTCAATGCGTTTAATGTTGTGTTTGACGGCAACAGGACCTGTTAGACCTCGTCCCAAATCGCTCAATGTGAGTCGGCTGCCCAACACAGTCGCTTCCACCGCCGACAGCAGACTGGCTAAACGTTTAGCATGGATAGCAGGGAGGTTTTCAAAAAGAAGGTGGTGTAAAATGGTCAACGCATGCATGGTAGGAGTCTCCTTCGCAGTTTGGTCGCTACGTAAGAGACAGTAAACCTGCCATGCATGTACTGTTTTTAAGCGTACGGTACGCTTTAGTTTATTGAAATTCAATGGTGTTTTGAGGGGAGACCTCAGACACAGACCTGATTGAACCGCTGGATATCGAGACGCTGATTGGAATTGCCGAGCAGAACGCCTCGTGCGAGGTCTACGGTCTGCTGAAGCGCCCCGACGAGAAATTCGTGACCGAGCGCGCCTACGACAACCCCAAGTTCGTCGAAGATCTGGTGCGTGATGTGGCCCTTTCCCTGTCTGTTCTGCCTGCTATCCGCGCTTACGTGGTGGAGGTGGAGAACTTCGAATCCATCCATAACCATTCCGCCTTCGCCCGGATTTCGTCATCGGACGGCCAGCAATACCGCTGACTGACGGCGAGCAGGGGAGGATCCCCAGGAATGGACATCGGGACACGCCTCTGCAAAGCAGAAGTCTTGGTGCCCAAGATACTTGGAATGACCATAAGGGTCTTTCAGTAGCGCAAATGTTGCAGCGCACGACGTGACCCTCTGTTCTGGTCATATCGTGTGGAAGGTCTAACGCCGCTTTTACCTATCCATGTTGATTTGTATTGTTAGACTCATTCACCGAACTCAATGGCTTCCTTGATACTATTAATTCCTGCTTGTGCACACGCGCCATCAATACTATCTTTTTCCGATTTTCCAGGCGGGGCACCAGAAACTCCGATGCCACCGATAATTTCTCCTTGCGCCTCTATCGATAATCCACCGCCAACCAATAAAGCGCCTGGGTTATGTTGAACTTGATTTGGAATGCCCCCGTCTTTCAGCAACACAGCAAGATCTGCGGTCGACTGCCGAAAACTATTCGCGGTCCAGGCCTTGCGTATCGCGGTTTCAGGCGTGTGCGGCCCGGCAAAGCGGTCACGCAGAAGTGCCTGAAGGTTTCCACCACGATCGACAACGGCCACGGCCACTGAGTAACCTTTCTTTCGGCAGTCTTTCAATGCGCCCCAAGCGGCCTTTGAAGCGGCTTCGACGGACAATGATTTGAACGAATAAGTACTGGGGGCTGCATCATCCTTGACTTCAGCATAGGCTGTGGGTGACGACATAATCGTAAAGCTTAAGAAGATTAATAGTTTATTCATTACGCCTCCTTAATTTGATTGAAGTCGAACAACCTGCTTGCAGCTCAGTACGAAGTTGCTATCGACATGGTTGTTGGGTATGGCGCCCTCATTGTCACCGTTGAGCTGACCAGATGGCAAGGCGTTTTGTTTAGCAAGTGCCCCGCATGGTTTGCCTGCTAGTCACCGACGCCCTTCAGGAATACATCGATCGCATCGACCGCATCGTCGGAGTACAGGTCGCGGAAGTTGTGATCGGCGGCTTGCACGATTTTCATCTGCACGCGCTTGCCGTCCACAAGGGGTGCCATCTTTTTATCGAGACCGACAACAACCTCGTCATTGCCGGCGACCAGCACGAGCGTCGGTTTCTTGAGTTGCGGAATCAGGTCGGGCGTGTCGACTCGCGCTTCCGGGCCGTAATAAGAGATGAAGGCATCGGCGGTGACGGAGGTGTCGGCGCAAGTCAGCAGGCTGGTAGGTTGCATCACAACGCCGCCGTTGCCATTCTTGACGAGCTTCTGCGCCTTAGACAGCACCGGCGCCAGCGGCCTATTGTAGCGACGCCGATAGGCAGCAGCGTCGGTCTCCGCGCGCGTCGCCGGCGCCATCAGCACCACGGCTTTCAGTAAATCGCTGTCGTGCTCGGCCGCATACAGCGCCGTCTGCGCCCCGCCGCGCGAATGGCCAAGCAGGGTCACGCGACGGACGCCTTGCGTCTTTAGCCAGTCCACCCAGGCGCCGATCTCATCGGCGGCGTCGGTATTGCGGTGGCGCTGCGTTACCTTGCAGTCGTACATGCCGTGGCGGTTGTTGAGCCCGAGACTGAGGTTGATGGCCAGGGTGGTATAGCCGCGTTCCTTGAACAGTGCCTGGAGGTAGACGATGGCCTCCATGCCCCAGTGCGCCAGCCCGCCGTGGGTGATAATGATCACGTCGTCCGTGAGCTGCTTGCCTGCGGCACGTTCGAGGTTCGCATTAAGTGTTAATTTTTTGTAGGGCAAGGTGAGTTCATGCGCATGCACGACGCCGGCAACAATCGACAGGGCCAGGATGATGCTGGAAATATATAACTTTGTTTGCATAGTTTCCCCCGGAGTACGGTATACACACGACACTAGCATGCACGTGACTGGATGCCGCTATTTCTCTTCTTTCTTGCGGAAGTCCTTGTGGCAGGACTTGCAGCTGTCCAGCAGATCGTTGAGGCGCGCACTGTAGTTTTGCGTGTCGCCGGCGGCGACTGTTTTGGCGAAGGCAGCGGATTTCTGCTGCGTGTCCCGTGAGCGCTTCTGAAACTCGACGTTGTTGTCCCATACCGCGCTCAGCGCCCGCGTGTCGCTCACCTCCGAGCCCTCCGGGAACAGGCTGGCAATAATTCTGGTGGTTGCCTCCAGCGAGCGTGCGTGGTCGGCGAGTTGGTCCTTGAAATTGACCTTGTCCTGAATGATGGCCGTAGCGGCAGCCATGTGCTCGCGCTGGGACTTCATGATGTTTTGGCGGTATTTAACGATGTCCGCGGGGTCGGGTTCGGCGGCCTGTACGGCCAGCCACGTGCTCAAAAGCAGGCTGGTGGCAAAATAGCGGTGGTGGCGGCGAATAACGGCTTGCATGCTATCTCCTTTAATTGGTTTGATTTCGGAGGCAGTCTACGTTGACCAATATGTAGGTAAAAAGTACTATCTATAGACATAGTTTGTACCTATTGAGTACATATGAACATCACCCTGCAACAGATGTTGACCTTCGACGCCGTGGTCAGCCAAGGCAGTATTCAAGCTGGGGCCCGGTATCTCAGTAAGACCCACCCGAGCGTCATTACCGCGTTAAAGAAATTGGAAGACGAACTGGGATTTGCGCTGTTCGACCGATCCGGATACCGCTCGGTACTGACCGAAGAAGGCAGGGCCTTCCATAAAAACGTGAAACGGATTTTAGGTGATATTCATGAGCTGAAGAATCAAGCCATGCATATCAAAGGCAGCGAAGAGGCCGAGCTCAATATCGTCGTCGGTGATATCACGCCTTTGCCCAGCGCCCTGACCGTTCTGCGAAAATTCTCTAAAGAAAACCCGTATACCCGGCTCAATCTTTTTTTTGGGAATTTGTTTGGTCCGAATGAGCGTTTATTGGATGGTGAGGCGGATCTGATTATTCACCATGTCGACAAGTCCGATCCGCGCTACGAATATCGGGACTTTTGCAAAGTACCGATCGTGCCCGTGGTCGCACCGGGATTTCTGAATATACCGATAAGCAAGAAGCTGCGTTACGACGAGTTAAAGGGCTATACGCAATGCATCATTCGCGATACGGCAACCCATAGCAAGAAACTAAACCGCTTCATCATCGAAGACGCGCCGCACTTGACAGTAGGGGATCAATACACGAAGAAGGAAGTGCTGCTGCAAGGGATGGCATGGGGGCATATGCCCTTATTCTTGATTGAGCAGGAGTTGAAACGCGGCGAGCTTATTTCCATAGAGGGGGGATACATAAAGGGCGTAGTGCGTGAAATTGTTATCGCGCGTTTGAGCGAAAATAACAAAGGCGTGATGGCGGAACGTTTATGGCAATCTTTTTAACGTGCCTTTCGGTTGTGTCCATCTGTAGGTTCTCGACAGTTAGACAGAATCCCGGCCTTCACCTTGTTATACAGACGTTCTGTCGGTATCGGTTTGAATTTCTCAAGAAGCTACTCCATAATCCCGCCTGTGTTAAGGATTTCGTAAACCGTCAGTCACGCTAAGGATAGCCGCACGCATGTTCAAGCTATTTCCCGGTTTCAGGATAATCGCATCGAAAACTAGAGGCCTATGCTGTCTGGCCCATGGCTATGGACAGGCATGCGCAGCGCGATACAGCTGAATAACGCCTGCACTCCATCGACGTCTGGCCGCTGTACGGCCTTGAAAGAATAATGGCTCAACGCGGATTCCTGTGGGTCATTTTCCACACCCATTGCACGTTACGCCGCATCAGTATAGGGTATTTCATGATTTTTGACCCCTCCGTGAAAGGAACCGTCGATGCAGCGTGCGCGCACCTGGTGTGAGC
>JANNJF010000507.1:0-2139 GCA_031405715.1 Gammaproteobacteria bacterium
CGATGCCGACGAAATGCTCGTGAAAGCACAGCTTGCGACCAAGATCGGCGAAATCATCAGAGGCCGGAAGTGGAGCCAGCAGCAAGCGGCCAAGGTGCTAGGTATGACACAGCCGAAACTGTCGAAGATGCTACGCGGCCAATTTCGCGGTATCAGTGAAGCGAAGATGCTCGACTGCCTCGCACGGCTTGGCCGCAACGTGCAAATCGTTGTCGGCCCGGCTCGCCGGGCGACGTCGGCCGGGCGTGTTGCTGTCGTCTTCGCAGCATAAACAGGACAGATGTGCAGTCAATGAAAAAGACAACAGAAGTCTTTGAAACGTACCCTGTTAAGGTTGGGATCAAACTGTCGGACACTCGTGCCTGGGCGATGGCGCAATTTTTCAAGCGCGTCGATCTGGGCACCTATCAACAATGGGCGGCGGAACAGGACGAGGCCAATCTGATGGGGGACGCCGGCGAGTGGAAAACCGGGACAGATTTATTTTCCAGTAAATTAAATCTGTCCCGGTTTACTCCGTAATGAAACTGCCCGGCTCCAGAGGCGAACATGAGGCACAGAAGGAATTCGGCACTACCCGCCGGGCGCTGGCCTTTTACAATAAACAGATGCTGAATTACCTCAATCCACTGATGCGCGAATTCATCGCGCGTCAGGAGATGTTCTTCATTGCCACAGCGGACGCACATGGCGAATGCGATTGCTCCTTCCGCGCCGGTCTCCCCGGCTTTGTGCATGTCCTTAACGACAAGATGCTCGCTTACTCTGAACGCCGAGGTAACGGAGTCATGGCCAGCGTCGGCAACATCCGGGAAAATCCCCACATCGGGATGATCTTTATTGACTTCTTCCAGAGCACGGTGGGTCTTCACGTCAACGGTAAGATCCACGTTGTGGACAATGAGGGTCTCCTCGCGCAGCCGGACGTGACGCCAGAGATGATCAAGGCGACCCAGACGACAGGCCCGCATCGCCCGGAATGCTGGATGCTCGTTGAGGTAGAAGAGGCTTACATCCACTGCTCAAAGCACGTCCCATTTCTGAAAAAGCTGGACAAGGACATTCACTGGGGTTCAGACGACGAGCACTTCAAAGGCGGCGATGCTTTCAAGGCCAAGGCCTGCCCACGGCCTTGGGGCAAAGATGATGCGGAATAGGCAACGACCGGGGTTGGACTTAATACGAATCAGTCTCATGCCCTGCGGATCGCAGTCTGCGCCTAACAACTCGTTGCAGGCACGACGGCCCTGACGGGCAGCAGCCTGAACTCGTAGTGCCATTGGGGACGCTACCCAATGGCACTCAGGAAGTGCTGGCAAAGCATACTGGACTGCACCACAACTACGACCGAGGAAAAATAGGGTAGCGTCCCCAATGGCACTGGACCTGCATCGCGCGGCATCTTCCCGAGATCTACGCGGTGGAGGCCGCAGAGGTGTGAGGACACTCCCGTCTGCGTGGTGGCGCATGTCGTCGCATCGAGGTTAGGGCTATGAAGGTGCTGATTCCCACTCCGCTGCTTTCCTACACTAACGCACGGGAGGTCGAGGCCAGCGGCGCGACCCTCACCGACCTGCTCGCCGACCTGGATCGTCAATATCCCGGCCTGCGATTCCGCGTGATCGACGAGCAGGAAGAAATGCGGCCGCACATGCGGTTCTTCGTTAACGGCGAGCAGGTGTTCGGTATGGGGCATGCGCTACACCCGACCGATGCGGTGCAGATCGTGCAGGCACTGAGTGGTGGGTGAATGTGTTGCTACAAGACTTGACTCACACACTATGCAGGGTGGGCATTGCCCACCCTACGAAACTATCTCACCGGCGAAGTGAAAGTTGCACCGGGTGCTGTGTTGACACCCGATCTTTCGCTTTTGATACTGTTTGGCTGGTATCTCATGGTTCTGAGCTGGAATCAGATCCCGTCAGCAGGCTGAAACTATCGAACTCATCACATGTAACGATTGAAGGCGACGGAAGCACACGCCAAAAGAAAACGGTAATGGTCAAAATTGAAAAAAGCACCGGCAACGTCTACGCCGATCTCGGCATGGCCGATGCCGACGAAATGCTCGTGAAAGCACAGCTTGCGACCAAGATCGGCGAAATCATCAGAGGCCGGAAGTGGAGCCAGCAGCAA
>JANNJF010000508.1:0-2118 GCA_031405715.1 Gammaproteobacteria bacterium
GACTGGGTGCCTGCATTGACCCGCGCCTGGGTACCGTGCGCGTTGCTCGGCTTGCGCGTAGTGATACTGATAATCCCCAGAAACGAATTCGCGCCGTAGCTGACGGCGTTGGGTCCGCGCACCACTTCAATGCGCTCAACATCCTCCAACACCAGTGGCAGGTCGGCCCAGGGAACGCCACCGTAGGCCGGCACGTAAACCGAGCGTCCGTCGATCAACACCTGCATGCGCCGGGCAAAGACGTCGCCAAACCCGTGGGTAGTGACCACCGGGCGGTTGCCGCTTTCATAGCCCACCAACAATCCCGGCACCAGACGAAAGACATCGACGATGGAGCGTGCCCCGGTCGCCTCGATCATCTGCCGATCGATAATGGTGGTAGCGGCGGGCGTTTCGGACAACGGCTGGGCCATGCGCGTGGCAGACAGCACCACAGGCATGTCGCCGAGAAAGTCCTCTTCCGACAGCATTGGGCGTCTCTGCGCATCGGCGGCCAAGACACCTCCGCTGGGCGCGCCCAGCAGACATATACCCAGCAACAGGGGTATCGCTCTTGTGCCGGACTTTCTTTCCGGGGGCGGTTGTGTCATCCAGCGTGGGCTTTTCACCGGGTTTCCTCGTGTGTGGTCATGGTACCTGGAACACGCTCAGGCCCGCCATTGCACTGACACTTTTATTCTTCTTCGTTTTTTGTGACAGCCGCCAACATCAGGCGGGTGCTTGCGCATATTGTTTGTTTATACCGCTTTGTTAATTTAAATACTGCATGCACAGTTTACGGAGCTACGGCACCTGCGTGAAGCACGTTTTTTTGCCAGACCCCCTACAGGATAACGCCGCATGGGTTGCGCCTAGTGCCCTGGCTAGAACTTGCCGACCGACGGACATACGGGCCGATGTAATGACCTTGCTACCATTCGAACCCGTCGCCCTCCGCGAGACCCAGTATGTAGCGGGCACTTCCGCGATTCACCGCAATCTCGACCATTCCGTTGGCATTTCCGTACCAGAACGCCTGTCCCGGCGGCACATCGCCGAATACCCGGGCGTGGGGCACAGCCTGCCCATGCACCCGTAATACGCTGTTGGCCGGGATCTGGCTGCTACGCACGCCGCTGATCGCGTTGCCATAGACATCGATGTAGAGCACACGGGCAAGGTCATCCGGCCAAACGACTGTCGTCACGGGCGCCAGGGTCAAGGGGCGAGACTCAGGCAGCACCCCCTGGGCAAGCCTGGCCGCTACCGGGGCAAACAGATCGCGCCCATGAAAGCTCTCCGACAACGTTTGCGGGCGCCAGCGTATTTCGTATACCTCACACTGCTGGGCGCGACGCAGCACAAGGTTAAAGAGGCCGTTGTCCGGTCCGACATACCAGTTACCGTCGGCCTGCACGGCCAGCGGGCGTCGCTCACCCCCTACACCCGGGTCCACGACACAGATAAAAACCGTCTGGGGCGGAAATATCGCCGCATAGGCTGGCAATAAATAGGCTGCGGCACGTATGTCGTAGCGAGGTATGTCGTGGAAAAGATCCACCACCGGCGTGCCCGGGGCGGTCATGGCCAGCACCGCGTGCATCTGCCCGACATAGGGGCCCGCGCTGCCAAAATCAGTAAAGAGGACGATCATGCGCCCAGGCGATGACACTGAACCTGTGCGGCGTAGTGCGGCGCAAAAACAAAAAGGCCGGGGATCACCCGGCCTGTTGCGCTGACACCCGGCACTGGAGCGTTACTCGCTGGTGCTTTTAGCAGTCGCCGCCTTCTTCGCCTTGGGGGCGGCTTTGGCCTTGGGGGCGGCCTTGGCTTTGGCGGTTTTGGCGGTCGCCGGCTTGGCTTTCGCGACCTTGGTCTTGTTCGGCTGACTGTCTTCGGTGGCCGCATCGGCCGGTTCGGCGGCGGCGACATCCGGCCGGTCAACCAGCTGCACCAACGCCATGGGCGAGGTGTCACCGGTGCGGAAGCCGAACTTGAGGATACGTAAATAACCGCCCGGCCTGTCCTTGTAACGCACGCCCAAGATGTCGAACAACTTGGTCACGGCGTCACGGTCACGCAGCCGGGCAAACGCCAGACGACGATTGGCGACTGTGGCGTTCTTCGCCATGGTAATCA
>JANNJF010000509.1:0-8020 GCA_031405715.1 Gammaproteobacteria bacterium
CCGGCGATGGGCGTCGAGGTCGCCAGGCTGTGTATGTATTCCGGCCGGGCGTAGACACTGGTCACCCAGGCGTCGGCGTCGGCCAGATTACGCAATGCCTGCAGACCACCCGCCGTGGCGCAGGCGCCAATGGTAATAAGATAACGACTGGACCGGCGTATCTGTTGTATGCGCTGTACATCCTCGGGTGTGGAGATGCTGCCTTCGACGAAGGCGACGTCGACCACAGCGCCGTCATCCTGCATGCCCGCTTCAGCGAAGTGCACGATATCCACCAGCCCAGCGAGGATCAATAGGTCGGGGCCGAGATTAAGAAACGCCAGCTGACAGCCATCACACGAGGAAAACTTGTGCACCGCCACTTTGGGCTTGATGTTCTGGGCGATGCCGCTGTAATTATTTGAAACCATGGATCTGGCTCCGGTCTTAACTTCCCACCTAGCGGCCAACACGCTCAGAAGCCGCGCTGGCCAAACAAGTCCTTGATGTCTTTATAACAGAATACCGGCCCGTCCTTGCAGACAAATCGGCCGCCTACCTGGCAGTGGCCGCACAGGCCGGTGGCGCAATGCATGCTGCGCTCCATGCTCAGCCACAGGGCGTCTTGCGGCAGGCCACGCGCCAATAATTGCTTCAGGGCAGCGTTCATCATGCCCTCTGGGCCGCACATCATGGCGGTGGTCATACCGGGATCGATATGCGCCTCATCGAACAGTTCAGTGACATGGCCGACACGCCATGGCCATAGAGATGTCCCTTTGTCGGCCGCTATCAGCACCTGGGTGTCCGGCATACGGCTCCATTCGGCATACTGCTCGCGCCAGATCAGATCATCGGCGTGCTTCACGCCCTGCATGATGACCAACCGGCCGAACTCAGGTCGCCGGCGCACCACATAATTGATCACCGACACCGTGGGCGCACAACCCAGGCCACCGGTCACAATCAGAACATCTTTGCCACGGGCGGCGGCGAGCGGCCAGCCTCGCCCGAAGGGACCGCGCAGACCCAGTCGGTCACCGACCTGCAGCCGCGCCAGCGCCTGAGTGACACGACCGACGGCACGCACCGTGTGATCGATACGATGCTCATCCAGGGGGTCGGACACGATGGAAATGGGCACCTCGCCCACCCCGTGCAGCGACAGCATATTGAACTGACCGGGAACAAAACGAAATACGGAATCCCTGTGCGCATCGGTATAGCGCACACGCAAGGTAAAGATCGTGGGCGACTCCTGAATGCGCTCGATAACTTCCACGGTCTGCGGAATCATGTCCATCTCAATCATGCTGAACCTCACCGCACAGCTGGGCCGCTTCTTCGGTGATATCGATGCCCGTGGGGCACCAGGTGATGCAGCGGCCGCAGCCGACACAACCGCTGCGTCCGTACTGATCGTGCCAGGTGCCGAGCTTGTGTATCAGCCATTGCCGGTAGCGCGTGCGGGTATCCGGACGGATGGTGATACCGTGGATGTAACTATGGGACTGGGTGAAGCACGAGCCCCACTGGCGTATGTGCACACTCTCACCGCCCGCGAGACTCGACTCGTCCGACGCATCGGAACAAAAACACGTGGGGCAGACCGAGGTGCAGTTGCCGCAGGACAAACAACGCGCGGACACGTCCTGCCAACGCGGGTGTTCCAGGCTTGCCAGTAAACGATCACGCAGAGAACCGCTGGGCAAACGGCGTGCCTGCTGCGCGGCGGCGTCGGTCTCGGCACGCGTCTGCGCCTGTTGCGCGGGTGTGGTCGCAATCAGCGGCAGCAGTGCTGCGATGGCGCGGCCTTTGGCGCCGCGCGTTTCGACGAGATAGCCTTCGTCCAACTCACTCAATGCCAGGTCATAGCCGTCTTCTGCGCGGGGTCCGTCACCGGTGGAGGCACAAAAGCAGGTAGCGGCGGGATGGGTGCAATGCACGGCAACAATCAACACCTGGGCGCGGCGCGCGGCGTACTGCGGATCCTGGAATTGTTGTTCGAGGAAATGCCGGTCTTGCAGGCGCAGGGCGGCGAGATCGCAGGCACGTGCGCCGATGATGGCCAGCGCCGGCGCATCCGGCAAGACTTGACGGTAGTGCACGTCACCGTCGTCGCCCTTATCCGATTGCCATAATAATTCACGTGGCGCGAACATGCGTGGTTTGATCGCCTGTGGGCCATTGGCCCAGGCGAAACAGCGGCTGCCGGATGGATCGATTTCCGTACGATAGCGGCCGGGTGACTGATGGTCGTGCACGCCCCGTGGCAGATCGTCGATGCTCGCCAGGGTATCGTAGACGATCACCCCATCGCGCAAGCACGGGCCGATGACACGATAGCCCGCGGCACCCAGGGCATCCAGGAGAAGATGGAATTGCGCGCGCGGCAGAAATCCCACATCGGTCATATCCGCTATCCTCCATTTTCGATAATTTCCCTACTGGGAAAACGGCGGTCGACCCGCGGAGACCGTGCAGGCGTGGGGAAAACGTGTTGTTTTAACCCACTCTGTCCAACCGGAATACGCTTCAGGTGGCGGCACCTTTCTGCCGCAGCACCTTGATCTGGAACAACGTATTACGTTCCTCTTCCTCCAGCACGGATTGAATATAGCGTATCGTCGTACGGTAGCGCGGGATCACATTGTATCTGAGCGCATTCACACGCTTCTGGGTCTTGCGCTGCTCGGCGAGCAACCGCCACAACGCCGTTTCGGCCTCGCCCAGGCGGGCGAGCAGTACCGCTGCCTGCGCCAACCGGCTGCGCGCCTGATCGAAACTGGCGTCCGTCCACATCAGACCTACCGGTTGCAGGGGCAAGGCCTCCGCGCTGACCGAGGGATATTCCACGCCGATGCTTGAGCGCGGAAGTATGTTCAGCTTGATCGCCGGTTTCAGGCCGATGGCTGACTGATGCAGCATCTGGCTGCCCATGCGCATGTGCGCCAGGCCTAACCAGCGGTAGGCCTCGATGAGTGACGCGCGCACCTCGGTGCGCAGTATGCGGTACTGGGCGAGGCGCTCGTAGACCAGGCGCGTAAGCAGTTCACGCTTACGCTCGAGCATCGCGTGACCCTGCACCAGAAATGTCACCTGGCGCTTTAGCGTCAGCAACACGCTCTTGGTCGGCGGGATTTTCAGCTTCTGGGCCATGGTCTATTTATCCCAAAGCGCTAGCGCTTTCGCACTCTGCGCTTGCAGTATCATACGGTTTCCGCCTCGCGTTCCCAATGATGGTACTTGGCAAGATCGGCCTCGCTCACCCGCGCAAGGTTCGCCGGCGGCAATAGCGACAGCAATTGCCAGGCGATCGTCAGCGTTTCGATGATGGAACGGTCCTCGTCCTCGCCTTGGCCGATGAAACGCTTTTCGAATTCCTCGGCGAACTTGAGATATTGGCGATCCGCCTCGGCCAGATCCTCCGCGCCGATGATCGACGCGAGATTGCGCACCTCGAGGGCGCGCGCGTAGGAGGCATACAATTGGCTGGCGACGCGCGGATGATCCTCGCGCGTGTCGTCCTTGCCGATACCATCCTTCATAAGACGCGACAGCGACGGTGGCACATGCACCGGCGGGTAGATACCCTTATTATGCAGCTCGCGTGACAACACAATCTGACCTTCCGTGATGTATCCGGTCAGGTCGGGGATCGGATGGGTAATGTCATCGCTCGGCATGCTCAGGATGGGCACCATGGTGATGGAGCCATGGCGGTTCTTGATGCGCCCGGCGCGCTCGTAGATCTCTGCCAGGTCCGAATAGAGATAGCCGGGATAACCCTTGCGTGACGGCACGTCGCCCTTGGCGGTCGCCACTTCCCGCAGCGCCTCGGCGTAGTTCGTCATGTCGGTGATCACCACCAGCACGTGCAGATCAAGATCGTACGCCAGGTATTCGGCGGCGGTCAGTGCCGTGCGCGGCAGTATCAGGCGTTCGATCGGCGGGTCGTCGGCCAGATTGACGAACATGGCCACGTTGCCGAGCACACCGCTGGATTCGAAGTCTTCTTCGAAAAACTTCGCGTCCGCGTAGGAAACCCCCATGGCGGCGAACACCACGGCAAACTTCGCCTCCTCGCCGATGAGTTTGGCCTGACGCACGATCTGGGCCGCGAGGCGGTTGTGCGGCAGACCCGAGCCGGAGAAGATCGGCAGCTTCTGCCCACGTACCAGGGAATTGAGTCCGTCGATGGTGGAGATACCGGTCTGAATGAATTCGCGTGGATAGGCACGCGCCGCGGGATTCATCGGCGACCCGCTGACGTTGCGCTTGATGCTCGAGATCAGTGGCGGGCGGCCGTCACGCGGCTGGCCGACGCCGTTAAAGATACGCCCCAGTATGTCGCGCGACAGGGGCACCTCGAACGGCTCCTCGAGAAACCGTACCCAGGTGCGTTCCAGGTCCAGATCCTCCGTGCCCTCGAATACCTGTATCAGCACTACATCGTTCGAGGTGCGTATCACCTGGCCGTTACGCTTGCGCCCACGATAGTCACGCACCGCCACGCGGTCGCCGAGGGCGACCCCCGGCACACCGCGCATAAACAGCAATCCGCCGCGCGCCGCCGAACTCATGCGATATTCATTTTCCTTCATGCCGCCTTACCTCCCGGTTTGCCGTACTCAGTGCGTAACGCGGCGAACGC
This sequence comes from Gammaproteobacteria bacterium, assembly GCA_031405715.1. GTDB lineage: Bacteria > Pseudomonadota > Gammaproteobacteria > Acidiferrobacterales > UBA6901 > JANNJF01. Next base: position 4,634 of record JANNJF010000509.1, read on the forward strand.
CTCGTGAATTTCACCGGAAAATGCACGCAGCTTTTCGACGTCCTCGCTGGAATGGACCGCCTTGATACGCCGCGCACGGCTCAAAATCGGCAATACCACCAGTTGCTGCACCGGCACCCCGATAGCCAGCAGATCGACGCCCTGGTGATAAAGTTCGAGCATCAGGTCGAGTAATACAAATTGTTTCTGTGGCGACGAGAAACTGTCCACTGGATCGAGCGCGCTTTGCTGCAGCACGCCTTCCTTGATGAGTGCCGCGCCTTCCAGCGCCCAGCGTTGCGCCGGCGACAGCGCCTCCGGTCCCACCAGGTTGACGATGCGCGCCAGTTCGTCCGCCTGCGCCAGCAGCCCCAGCGCCTCGCCCCGGCGCGCCGCCCAGCGCGGGTCCACGTTCTCGTGCCACCACTTGGCGGTGGCGTTGATGTAACCGGAAAAACTGTCGTTCCAGTCCACCGACGGATAGTGGCGCGCATCCGCCAATTCCTTCGACAGCGCCCAGAACGTCTGCACGATTTCCTTGGTGTGGCTCGTCACCGGTTCGGAGAAATCGCCACCCGGCGGGGAGACCGCACCGATCAAGGTCACGGAACCGAATTCCCCTGCGAGCGTCTCGACCCGTCCGGCGCGCTCGTAAAACGCCGCCAGGCGCGAGGCGAGATAAGCGGGATAACCCTCCTCCACCGGCATCTGACCGAGACGTCCGGCCACCTCGCGCAACGCCTCCGCCCAGCGGCTGGTGGAGTCCGCCACCATCACCACGTCATAACCCTGGTCGCGGTAATATTCCGCCAGGGTCACGCCGACATAAATCGAGGCCTCGCGCGCCACCACCGGCATATTGGAGGTATTGGCCACCAGCAGCGTGCGTTCCATCAGCAACCGTCCGGTGTAGGGATCGGACAGCTTGGGGAAGGTTTCAAGAATCTCCACCAGCTCATTACCACGCTCACCGCAGCCGACGTAGATCACGATCTGCGCGTTGGACCAGCGCGCGACCTGCTGCTGCACCACGGTCTTGCCTGCGCCGAACGGTCCCGGCACCGCCGCCTTGCCGCCCTTGAGCAGCGGAAAAAAGGTATCCAGGATGCGCTGACCGGTAATCAGCGGTGCGGCTTCGTGGGCGCGTCCCCGGTAAGGCCGGGGCACGCGCACCGGCCAGCGGTGATAGAGCCGTAGCTCGTGCATTTTCCCGTGCGCATCACGCAGGCGTGCGATCACGTGTTCGATGTCGTATTCACCGGCCGCGGCCAGCTCCTCCACGGTACCCTGCACCTCCGGCGGCACCAGGATACGATGCTCGATCGTTTCGGTTTCCTGCACACTGCCGAGCAGGGCCCCGCCCTGCAGGCTCTTGCCGACGGCCAGTCCCGCTGCCGGCGTGTAGACCCAACGCCGCTCACGGTCGAGGGGTGCCAGGTTGAGGCCACGTGCAATGTGATCACCGCTCTGCTGGATGATCGCATGCAGCGGTCGCTGTACACCGTCGAAAATGTTGCCGAGCAGGCCCGGGCCCAGCTCCACCGACAGCGGATGCCCGAGCGACTCCGCATCCTCCCCCGGGCGCAGCGATTCAGTAGACTCATACACCTGCACCACCGCGCAGTCGGCGTCACGCCCGATGACCTCACCCACCAATCCGAGCTTGCCGATGCGCACCTGTTCGCCATTCAGCACGCCCGGCAGGCGCACCGTGACAATAGGACCGTTGATTTCAATTATGCTGCCCACGGAGCAAATCCCCTTATCATCTATCCGCGGCCGCGGCGAAAAGCCGCTCCATCACGGTCTGAAGTAATTCGTCCTGCAGGCGCTCCATACGCGCCTCGAAGGTATTGTCCATACGTATGGTATTGCCGGTGTTGCGCACGCGCACGCCACCGAGACACACCAACGGGTCGGGGGAAAGGACAACGTGCTTGTGCACCTCTGCTTCACCACAGAAAGCGTCCCATTTCTTTGCCACGCGCGCGTGATCCTGTGCGTTGATCTCCGCCACGAGCTCGTAGTCGTCGATGGCCAGGGCGGCACGCGCGAGATAGCGCCGCAGCAACGGCAGATAAACCTTTTCATCCGCAGCGACTTGTGTGAAGCGCGTGGAAAGTTCCTGCATCACCTTTTGTATCAGGCCCCAGCGCAGGCGATCGAGCTCTTCCTGCTGCTTGATCTCGGCCGCTTGCACACGTTGGCGGAACCTGCGCTCGGCCGCGGCCTTGGCCGTCAGTATCTCGCGCTCTTCCCGCAGATTACGTCGCTTGCTGGCATCGCTGATGATTTGATCCCGATTGCCGGTGGCATGCGCGAGATACTCCTCGGCCAGGGTCTTGGCGCGCGTGAGCAGCGCCGTTTCCAGTTCTTTAATATTCACCGTTTGGTTCATGCTCTCGGCTCCAGCGCCTGCGCGCCCAGTATGGTGCGTACGACATCCTCGACCTGCGGATGATAGTCGCCGGGCGCGTGCAGCGGCGGGATCTCGGCAATCACGATACGCCCACCCTCATCCCGCACCCGCTGCAGCCACACGCCGGGACTGCGTGCAAGGTCGTGCTCCAGAAACACCAGGGCCTTCTCCTTGCGCTTCACCAGACCGGCCAACAGCTCCTCCAGTACCTCGGGGGTGGCATCGGCAAAGGTCTCGACGCCGAGCAGGCTGAACCCTTCGGTTAGCGCCGCACTACCCAGCGCAATCATGCGTGTGGGCTGTGCGACTGAAGCGGCAGGCGTGTCTTGCATTGGTATCGCTCCAAAGAATCAATATAAAAATACATTAACTGCCAAGACGCCAAGAAACGCCCCTTTCAACCAGAATATACTCGGCGTCCTTGGTGTCCTTGGTAATTCAAAATCATATCCATGTTGTCTGTGACGCCTAGGCCTAACCGATTTTTCCCAGCAGCAGTATGGTCACGACCAGGCCATAGATCGCGATACCCTCCGCCAGCCCGAGGTAGATCAGCGTGCGCCCGAACATCTCGGGTTTTTCGGCGATGATCGCCAGAGATGCCGCACCCACCGGGCCGACGGCGATGCCGGCACCGATGGCCGCAAGCCCCGTGGGAATGCCGATGCCAATCAACGCCAGGCCGAGGCCGGTCGAGATGTCCACCGGACCCGCGGCCGTGGACGTCTGCGCCAACACATCTTGCGCGCCGAGAAACAGTATGCCCGCAAGTCCCGCGACGAATATCATGACGTTCGAGCCCAATACCCCCTGCAGCCAGCGACGCGAGGCCGCGACCGGCCATAATTGCAGGTATATCCCGAAACCGATCATCCCTAAGACACTCACTGTGATTAAGCCGACTAACCAAAACATTGTGCTCTCCTTATTTAAAAGTTTTTCTTACCTACCGTCTCCCCGCAGGGGCGGGAAGAAAGCGTGCCTGCCAA
>JANNJF010000510.1:0-3734 GCA_031405715.1 Gammaproteobacteria bacterium
GGCATGTTCAGGGCCCGCCTATTCCGATCCTCTCACCGCCGCTCGCTGGTGTGGTGTCTCGCGTTGTCGCTCCTGGTGGTGCAGGGGCTCAAGGTTCACTTTCACACGTTCGCCGGTCATGAGCCACTCCATGGTCATGGCCATGCGATCGAGCTGCACGTTGGTGACGTACCCACCGACTCCGGCCACGACGACCATGCAGTCGACGAGGCAGGATTTGCCAAGTATGTGGCTCTGAAGCTCACGAATGCACAGGCGGACAGCCTCGCCCTGGCCGTTGCCTTTACCGCATTCATTCTGCTCGGGCTCGCGGGCCGCGCCCCCTGGCGGCCGGGGCGCCTCCCCTGTCCCACGCCGGGCGGCGACGTTCGAACGCCACCGTTGCGCGCACCGCCTCTCTAACTCCCCCCCAGCAGTTCGCTCTCGCGGCCCGGGCGACGCCAACGCGTCTTCCGCGCCCGCAAGGTTTCTGTTCACCTGTTGGTGATCCCGCCACCGTGTACGGCGGCGGGACGAAGGAGTGCCCAGTGTCTCGTCCTGCAATCATGCCCGCGTCAGCCGGGCTGGTATTACTGAGTCTGTTGTTCATCGAGGCGCACGCCGCCGAGGTGTCCATCTGGACGCTCGACACCGCCGTGCGCCAAGCGCTGGCGGTGGCGCCGGAGATCCGCGAGGCCGCAGCGGCGGTGGCCGCGCGCGAAGGCGCGTTGACGCAGGCCGGCGCCTGGCCCAATCCCTCGATCGACCTGCGTGCCGACCAGAAACTCGGCATTCAGGACCACCGTGGCGGGGCCGACCTCACGCAGGTCGCGATCACGCAGCCGCTGCCGCTCACGCGCCGCGCGCCTCAGCGCCGCCAGGCCGAGGCGCAGCTTGCCGTCGCGCGCGAACGCCTGCGGCATGCGCGCCTGGTGCGCGAGACGGAGGCGGCGCGCGTGTTCCACGCGCTGCAGCTCGTGCAGGCGCGGTTGACACTCGCCGAGCAGCGCGTCGCGTTCGTCGTGGCTCTCGAATCCGGGACTGCGCGCGGGACCAATCGGGTGGTGCGCTACCTCACCCCGCTCGAACGCGCGCGGCTTGCCATCCTGCGCGAGGCGGCGGAACAGGAGACCGCCTCCGCTGAAGGAAAATACAGCGAAGCCGCGGCGCAGTTCCGCGCGCTGCTGGCGCTCGGGCCGGACGCCACGCCGCAGACCGCGCCGCTCGCCCTGGCCGATCCGTCGCCACCGCTGGATGAACTGCTCAAGCGCCTCGATACCCATCCGGCGCTCGTGGCCAACGACCAGGACATCGAAGCCGCACGCGCGGGCATCGACGTGGCGCGCGCCAGCCGCTTTGCCGACCCGACGATCGGCGTCTTTCGCGAGCGTGATTTTCTCAACGGGGAGCGACGCGACTACCACGGCGTGATGTTGAGCGTGCAGGTGCCGCTGTGGAATCTCAGCGCCGGCGGCGTGGCGCGCGCCCAGGCCGAGACCGATCAGGCGCGTGAGCGCCGCGCGGCACAGCGGCGCGACCTCGAAGCGCGTCTGCGCCAGGGTCGATTGCACCTGGATCACCTGATCGGGCAGGCGGAGCGTTACCGCGGGCGCCTGCTCGGTCCGGCGCGGCAGATGCTGCATCTCGCGCGCCGCGGGTTCGAGACCGGTGAACAGAACATCCTGGCGCTGGTGGACGGCTACAACACCTATTTCGACGCCGAGGTCCGCTACCACGAGCTGCTGCAGGAAGGCTTGCAGGAGGCGGCGGAGCTGCGGTTGGCCGCCGGCGTCGCGCTTACCCAATCGGAGACCACGCCATGATCGCGCCGCTCATCCGTTTTTCGCTCACCCAGCGGCTCATGCTGCTGTTGCTCGCTGCGGCGCTCGTGATCGCGGGCCTGTGGGGTTTCCGCACGCTTCCGATCGATGCCTTCCCCGATATCACCAGCCCGCAGGTGCAGGTGATCGCCAAGGCTCCGGGCATGGCCCCGAGCGAGGTCGAGACGCGCATCACCTTCCCACTCGAAATGGAGATGCAAGGCCTGCCGCGCCAGACGGTGTTGCGCTCGACCACCAAGTACGCCCTCGCCGTGATCGTCATCGACTTCGAGGACGGCACCGATATCTATTGGGCGCGCAGCCAGGTGGCCGAGCGCCTGAACCAGGTGCGCGCCAGCCTGCCGGCCAACGCCGAGGTGGGGTTGGCGCCGATCACCACGCCGTTGAGCGAGTTGTATATGTATCGCATCGAGGGCGGCGGTCTCTCGAACGCCGAGTTGCGCGCCGTGCAGGATTGGGTGATCCGCCCGCGCCTGCGCACCGTTGCCGGCGTGGCCGACGTGAACTCGCTCGGCGGCGAGGTGCGCGCCTTCGAGGTGGCGCCGGATACGAGGAAGCTCGCGGCGCACGGCATCGCTGTCGACGAACTCGCCCAAGCGCTCGCGGCGAGCAACCGTAACGCCGGCGGCGACCGCATCAACCGCGGGGACGAGATCCTGCTGGTGCGCACCATCGGTGCCCTGCAGACCCTGGACGATGTGCGCGCCGTCACGGTGGCCACGCGCCATGGTGTGCCGGTGCACGTCGCCGACGTCGCTACGGTGCGGCTCGGCGCGCTCACCCGCTACGGTGGCGTGACCTATAGTGCGCAGGGCGAAGCCGTCACCGGTCTGGTGCTGCTGCGCAAGGGCGAGAATGGGCGCAGCACCGTCGAAGGCGTGAAGATCGAGATGGAGGCGCTCAAGGCCGCGTTGCCAAAGGGTGTCACCATCACGCCGTTCTACGACCGCACCGACCTGATCGAGGCCGCCGTGTGGACGGTCGAGAAGGCCTTGGGCGAGGCGGTGCTGCTGGTACTGCTGGTACTGATCGTGCTGCTCGGTAATATGCGCGCGGCGCTTACCGTAGCGCTGATCCTGCCGCTGTCGGTACTCGCGACCTTCTTCCTCATGCGCGTGTTTGGCGTCACCGCCAACCTCATGTCGCTCGGCGGGCTCGCTATCGCCGTCGGCATCCTGGTGGATGCGGCCGTGGTCGTGGTCGAGAACGTGCACACGCAACTGGCGCGTGCCCCCAAGGGCGTGGACCGCCTGCACCTTGTCTACCGCGCGACCCTGGAAGTCGCGGTGCCGGTGATCGCCGGTGTCCTGATCATCGTGATCGTGCTGCTGCCGCTGTTCTCGCTCAGCGGGCTCGAAGGCAAACTGTTCACGCCGCTCGCGGTCACCATCGCCTTTGCGCTCATCGCCTCGCTGGTGCTGTCGCTCACCGTGATCCCGGTGCTCGCCAGCTTCCTGATGCGCTCGACCGCAGGACATGGAGCAGGCGAAGGCCGCGTGGCTGATTGGTTGCACCGCATTTACCGGCCGGTGGTCGCCTGGGCACTCGCGCATCGCGGCACGGCGGTGGCGGCGGCCTTGGCACTGCTGGTCGTCGCCGCGGCGCTGTTCCCGCTCCTCGGCAAGGAGTTCATGCCGGTGATGGACGAGGGCACCACGGTGGTGATCATCGAGAAGAATCCGAACATCTCGCTCGAGGCCTCGCTTGCCGTGGACGCCACTTATCATCGCGCCATGATGGAGTTGCCGGAGGTCACGGGCGTCATGTCACGCACCGGCGCGGACGAGCTGCGACTCGACCCGATGGGCCTCTACCAGACCGACACGACGAGTGCGTCGCTGGGATTCTTTTGGTTGTTGTAAAACCCGCCGGAGCCGACTTTCTTTTTGTTGTTCTTGTCATTGACGCTCCAAA
>JANNJF010000511.1:0-2410 GCA_031405715.1 Gammaproteobacteria bacterium
TGTACCGAGGTCGGGTTTTCCATGGCGTCTGTCCCTTTTCTCCAACCGTGGATTGTGGCCTTAACGTGCGCTTCTTTTCGTTATCATGCATCCCGGGCATGCAGGCAAGCCAAGATAGGGAAAATAGTAACACGTGCACACGGCGGGCCAAAATACCAGCGTGGCAACCCCGGAGGCGACGCCACCGAACACGGCTCAGCCTATCCACCAGCGCTGCGCTTCTGTCCTGTCTCGTTCGAAAACGACTCCCCGAGTCCTATTCCCCCACGCAAAAGCTGTTCGAAGGCTTCGGCGGTCACGGGCTTGCTGAACAGGAATCCCTGCATGGCATCGCAGTTGTGTTCCGTAAGAAAACTCAATTGCGCATCCAGCTCGACGCCTTCGGCCACGACCTTCATGCCGAGATTGTGCGCCATGGCAATCACCGCGCGCACGATGGCCGCCGCGCTGGAACCGGCGGAGATGTCCCGCACAAATGACCTGTCGATCTTCAAAATGGTGAATGGATAACGATGCAGATAGCTTAAGGATGAATAGCCAATTCCGAAATCATCCATGGATAGTGAAAGACCCTGCTTGCGTAATTCCGCCAGGATCAGATCCATACCGGAGATATTGGACTTAAGCAGCAGGCTCTCGGTGATCTCCAGCTCAAGAAATTTTGCTTCCAGTTCTGTTTCCGTGAGCACGCGCTGCACCATATCGCCGATGTTATGATCACGAAACTGCCGGGCTGACAGGTTCACCGCCATGCGGCAATCGGCAAAACCGGCGACATGCCACTGTTTGAGCTGGCGACAGGCGGTGCGCAGCACCCACTCACCCAGCGGAACGATCATACCGGTTTCTTCCGTCAACGGAATGAACTCATCCGGCGGGATGAGGCCGCGTTGCGGATGGTTCCAGCGCACCAGGGCCTCGGCACCGACGATGTGTCGGGTGCGCAGATCCACCTGGGGCTGATAGTGCAGCAGGAACTCGCCGCGTTCCAACGCCACACGCAGCGCCGTATCCAGGGCCAGGCGTTTACTGATTTTTGCATTCATCTCCGCGGCGAAGAATTCGAAACGGTTGCGCCCCGAGTCCTTCGCATGATACATGGCCGAGTCCGCGTGCCTGAGCAAGGTCTTCGCATCGGTGCCATCATCCGGCGAGATGGATATACCGATACTGGGTGTCACAAACAACTCGTGGCCGTCGATTACGAATGAGCTGGCGAAACTGGCGAGGATCTTGTTGGCCACCAGCGGCACGTCGTCCACCTCGGACAGGTCTTTGAGCACCACCATGAATTCGTCGCCGCCGAGCCGAGCCACGGTATCATTGGCACGGACACTGCGGGTCAGCCTTTCCGCCGCCATCTTCAGCAAGCTGTCGCCGGCGTCGTGTCCCAGGGTATCGTTGATCATCTTGAAGCGATCGAGATCGACGAACATGACGGCGACCTTACGCTGCCTGCGCGTGGCATCCATCAGCGCCTGCTCCAGCCGGTCCTGCAGCAGGGCACGATTCGGCAGACCGGTCAGGGAGTCGTAGTTGGCCAGATAGCGCAGCCGCTCCTGCACTTCTTTGCGTTCGGTGATGTCCTGGATAACGGCGAAGAATACCGGCGGGCGCTCGTTGCGGGAGATCTGCAGACGTATCTCCACCGGATAACTGCTGCCGTCTTTTCGGCGGTGTACGGTTTCAAAAGTAATCTGCTCCTGCTCGCCGTGGCGCAACGGCGCCAGCAGTCGATCGAAATCCCTGCGCTCAAAGTCCGGCTTGATGTCGAGCGGAGTCATACCCTCCAGCTCCTGCATCGTATACCCGAGGTTCAACTGGGCGCCGGCGTTCGCCTGCACGAAGCGCAGACTGTCGGCGTCGAAGATATACAGCTCGCTGGACGAGGCATCCACCACACGCCCGAGACGCACCGTGATATCGTGCGCCCGTCGACGCTCGACCGCATAACGCACGGCGCGCAGCAGCAAAGCACCGTCGGCAAAATTCTTGTACAGATAATCCTGCGCGCCCCGCTGCACCGCCTGTAGTGCTATGTGTTCATCCTCCAACCCACCCAGGACCACGATCGGCACCCCCGGGGCGATGGCATGCAGATCGCTGAGCCCTTCGAGCCCGACGGAATCCGGGAGTACCAGATCCAGCAGTACACAATCGAAGGACGTGTCGATGAGAATTTTACGCGCCTCACGCAGCTCGCAGGCATGCACGACCTCATACCGGTCGGGCCCGGCGCCTGCCAACAAGGCCTGCACCCGATGCGCATCATCCGGGTTACTCTCAACCAGCAATAGGAAAATGGTTTGGCTATGCATTATTTTCGTCGCTCGCTAACCACACTGTGCTAGGTCGGAAGTTCTTAATAATCCGGGTCCCGGTGATGTGACGATACGGATCGGCCGACGTG
>JANNJF010000512.1:0-3704 GCA_031405715.1 Gammaproteobacteria bacterium
ATGCCGCACGGACGTGGTCACGGCTGCGTTAGAAACTGTGTAGTGCAGTTAGCGCGTAGCCGGTAAGTTTTACCCTATTGTTGTGCTTAAGGAGATCAAAGTCATGTATGGATTCAGTATTCAAGTGAAAGACGGATTTGACGATGCCATCAAGCGCGTCACCGAGGCGCTCAAGGTCGAGGGTTTCGGCGTGCTGACCGATATCGATGTGCAGGCCACCATGAAGGCCAAGCTCGGGGTGGACGGTCGTCCCTATCGTATCCTCGGTGCGTGCAACCCGCCGCTGGCGCATCAGGCGATCACCGCCGACCCGGACATCGGTCTGCTGCTGCCGTGCAACGTGGTGGTGCGGGAAGAGCCGGACAAGAAGATAACCGTTGCCTTCATGGACCCGGTGGCGGTGCTGCAGCTGGTGAAGAAACCCGGTATCGACGCCCTGGCCAAGGAAGTGCGCGCGCGCCTTGAACGTGTGCGCGACAGCCTGAAAAAGTAAACGCCGGTTACGCAGACGGAGGCGGCTATGAGCAAGCAGACAGTCTTTGACGTCAACGGCATGAAATGCGGCGGCTGTGTGGCCAAGGCGCAAGAGGCGCTGCAGGCCGTGCCGGGCCTGGTGGATGCCAAGGTCGATCTGGCGGGCAAAAGCGCCCTGGTCACCGGCGACGTGGACCCCGCGGCGGTCATCGCCGCGTTGCAGAAGGTCGGTTATCCCGCCAAGCTAAAATCCGGCTGAGGCACTCCACAGATCGTAGGTTGGGGTGAATGCAATGAACCCCAACGACAGAATTGCACGAGGTCATGTTGGGGTTCGCAAGCTCACCCCAACCTACCGTACCCGATTTTTTTGGAGTGCGGGAGCTTGCTCCCGCTCTGTAAAGCGTCGGCAAGCCGCCGCACTCCACAGTCAGCGCACCAGCGGCGCCAACAGGTCATCGACGTTCTCCACCCCGCTCCAGGCAAGAATCAGACCTTCGTTCACGCCCGGCTCCTCAAAGTGCTGCGCCTGCACCTCCAGTATCGCACCCGTGGCATCCGACACATCGGTGCCGGCAGCGCTGCGTGCGGCCAGGCGGCGCAATAACTCTGCGCGCGGCGCGTTGCAATGGAGTATGGCAAAGGGAAGGCCCAGCGTGTGTGCGATCTCCGCGGCGGCGCGGCGCGGCGGTGCTGTTGTGTGGGATAGGTGGCATCCAGTATCGCCCAGCGCCCGGAGGCGGTGATGGTCGTTGCATGTCGCAGCATGGCGCCATAAGTGTTTTCCGTCATCTGCGGATTATAGATGCCTTGCCCGAAAGTGGATTCGTCGCGCTGTCCCAACGCCATCCCGGCCAGCTGCTTACGCACGGCATCGGAGCGCACCACAATGCCACCGAGGGACTCCGCCGCCTGGCGTGCGACGGTGGATTTTCCGCTGCCGCTCAGCCCGCAGGTAATGAGCAGACCAGGCTTGCGCGCTGCGATGTAGCGCTCGGCCTGCGTGAAATAGGCGGTAGCTTCGCGCCGCGCGCCGTTGCGTTCCTCTGCGCTGTCTGCGCCGTCCAGCAGAAACGCGGCCACCTTGCCGCGTACGTAGGCGCGGTAGACCTGATAAAAGTCCAGCAGCGTCACGCCGCGGTAATCGCCGGTTTGCTCCAGGTAGGCGTTGAGAAACGCATTGCCGAGGGGCGCCAGGCCACGTGCATCCAGGTCCATGGTGAGAAACGCGATGTCGCTCACGGTATCGCCGGCACGCAAGGCCTGATTGAATTCAATACAATCGAAGATGACCACTTGATCGCGGTACAGACACATATTCCGCAGGTGCAGGTCGCCATGGCCGTCGACGATGTGATGGGTCGCGATGCGCTCCTCGAATAACTTTGTCTGCGCACGCAGAAACGACTCGGAGTAATCGCGCAGACGCTCGAACTGCGCGCGTGTCAGGCAGTCACCGATATGTTTTTCCGTCTGGCTGAAGTTCTGACGGATCGGGCGGGCGACGTTGTCCGGAGTGCCAAAGAGGTCGATGTGCGGGCCATGCTCGGCAGTTTGGTGAAAACGCGCCAGCTGACCGGCAATGGCCTGCACGTGTTCCCGCGTGAGCCGGCCGGCGCTCGCCACCCGGTCGAGCATGCCCTCCTGGGGCATGCGCTGCATGCGCACGGCGTAGTCGACGCTCTCGCCGTGCGTTACGCTATCGGCATCGTCCACGATGCTGTAGCGCCCAGCCTGCAGACAGATAGCGGAAACCCCCAGATAGATCTGCGGCGCGAGGCGGGCGTTCAGGCGCACCTCGTCGCGGCAGGCGTCGAGGCGTTTGTCGCGTGTGGTGAAATCGAGAAAGCCGAGATTGACGGGTTTTTTGACCTTGTAGGCGTAGTCGCCGGCGAGGAATATATCGGAGATGTGCGTGTGCAAATGCTCGACCTCTCCCACCGCATGGGGATAGGCGGCGGGGCCGAGCAGTGCGTGGATCATCTCCTGGTAACGCATGTCTTGCGCCTCAAGGCGTATGTGAGTGTCGTCGCACAACGGGGCTATGGATCGATTAATAATACGTCGTCCGCACCACCCAGCCTACATTTTTTCTCACCAGCAGGCGCCGCGTCTCGTCCAGCAGTAACATGGCCAGGGCAAAGGGCGCGCCCAGGAGCAATTCACGCCAGCTCAGCGTCGCCGTCCCGAGCCACGGTTGCAGTACCGGCCATTGGATGATCAGCCACGCGAGAATCAACTCGGTCACGATACCGGCGATCAGCAGGCGGTTGGAAAACAGACCTTGCCGCAGCAGCGACTGGCGGCGGGTGCGGCTGAGCAGGCCGTTGGCGACCTGGCACAGAACGACGGCGGCGAAGAAGGCGGACACCGCCTTGTGGTAGAGCGGATCGCCGCCGGTGAGCGGTTGGCCCCAGTGCCAGCCCGCGGAATACAGAACGCTGAAATAGGCAAAGAAACCCGCGGCGGACTCGATCATTCCCAGGACGCCATACGCCCAGAACAACAGGCGGCCGTTGATCAGGTGTACGTGACGCGGGCGCGGCGCCTGCGTCAGGATATCGGATTCGGGCCGCTCCTTGCCAAGCGCAATGGCCGGCAGCATGTCGGTGCCGAGGTCGATGCTGAGGATCAGGATCACGGTCAATGGCAGCGGCAGCCCAAGAAAAATGAAACCCAGGAAGGGGGTGATCTCGGGCACATTGCTGGTCAGGATGTAGGCCACCGCCTTTTTGAGGTTGTCGAAGATCGCGCGGCCTTCGCGCACCGCCGGAACCAGGGTGGCGAAATTGTCGTCCAGCAGCACGATGTCCGCGGCATCGCGCGCGACGTCGGTGCCGCTGGCACCCATGGCCACGCCGATGTCCGCCTGCTTCAAGGCCGGCGCGTCATTCACGCCGTCGCCGGTCATGGCGACGACCTCGTGCTGGCGTTGCAGCGCCTGCACGATGCGCAGTTTCTGCGCCGGCGAGATGCGCGCAAAGATGATCTCGTCCGTGCGCAGTTCCCAGTCGAGTTGCGCATCGGTCATGGTGTGCAGCTGATCACCGCTGATGATCAGCGGCTGCGTGCCGACGGCCAGGCCGACCATCCGCGCCACCGCCTCGGCGGTCACCTGATAATCGCCGGTGACCATGATGATGCGTATGCCCGCGGCGCGCAGCGACGCCACCGCCTGGGGCACTTCGGGTCGCGGCGGGTCGAGCAGGCCGATGAGGCCGATAAAAATA
>JANNJF010000513.1:0-6058 GCA_031405715.1 Gammaproteobacteria bacterium
CCGAGGGTGCCGGCGGCGGCGATGGTGCCGGTGGCCAATTCTTTTTCATAACCGTGTTTGAGCATGGCCGGCAGGGCGATCACCCCCATGGTGACTACCGAGGCGCCGACCACGCCGGTGGTGGCGGCGAGCAGGCCGCCCACCAACACCACCGACAGCGTCAGGCCGCCGCGCACGCGGCCGAACAACAGGCCCATGGTCTCCAGCAGGTCCTCCGCCAGACCGGATTTTTCCAGCATCACGCCCATGAAAACGAACAGCGGTACCGCCATGAGGGTGACGTTGGTCATCACCCCCCAGATGCGCAGCGGCAACAGGTCGAAGAAACCAAAACCCAGCAAGGGAATGCCGAACAGCATGGCCACGGCGCCCAGGGTAAAGGCCACGGGATAGCCCACCATCAGCAGCAGCAATAAAACGACGAACATCGCCAGGGCGAACCACTCCATCAGCCTTCACCCTTGTGCACAGTCGGCTGGCCGCGCCCGCCGAGCAGCACCCGCAGATTGCGCAGGATGCTGGCAATGGCCTGCAGGGCCAGCAGGGCGAAGCCGCCGGGGATCGCCGCCTTGAGCAGATAGCGATAGGCCAGACCGCCGGGGTCGGGTGAACCTTCGCCCATGACAAACGCGTTACTGACGAAGGACCAGGAACTGATGATGATCAACAGACAAAACGGCAGCAGCACCACGACGCCACCGATGAAATCCACCCACGCCCGTCCGCGGGCACTCAGGCGCTGATACAGGATGTCCACACGCACGTGCTCATCGTATTTGAAGGTATAGGCGGCGGCGAACAGAAACAGCAGGGCAAACACATGCCATTCCAGTTCCTGCGGCGCGACCGATTGGTCGCTGTGGAAGAGATAACGCATACCGACGTTGTAACTGACCAACAGCACCAAGACCACGGCCAGCCAGGCAATGGCGCGGCCGCTGACCTCACTCACCACCTCCAGCCGGTGGGCAATGCGATCGAGGGTGCGTAGCCAGGGGTTCATTGTGTTCGGTGGATGATTGTTGGTTTTATGTCAGTCGGGAGGACGGGATACTAACACGCGCGGGCGATTGCTGTGGAGTGCGGCGGCTTGGCACCGTGTATCCGCCAGGATCTTTCCGCACCGTCGTGCCTACTGTAGGAGTGCGGCGGCGAGCCGCCGCTTAGACAGCGGGAGCAAGCTCCCGCACTCCATGTGCTACCTAAGGATGGGGCGATTAAGACGTTTATTTCGCCGGTTTTTTCGTCGCCGCGCGGCGAGCCGTGGGTTTGGTCTTCTTCGCCTGTTCGGCACGGGACAGGAGCTGCTCCAGGTCCTCGCCCTTGCGGAACTGAATGGCGCCGATGGCGACATTCATTTTAATCTTCTTGTCGCCCGGACCCAGCTCCTTGGCGTCCACCACGGCACGCACACGGTCGGCGATCATATTGGCGTCCTTGAGCTTGGTGTGCGGCAGCACCACGAGGAACTCCTCGTTGTCGTAGCGTCCGGCCTTATCCGGCATGCGCAAGGTGTCGTAGAAGACTTCCGCCATGGACTGCAACAGCTTTTCGCCACCGCGCGGCGCCAGCTCGTCGCTGCTTTTCTTGAAGTCCATCACCTGCACCAGAGCCATCGACAAGGGGGTGTTGTAGCGCTCGGCCTGGGCCATGAATTCAATCAGGTTGCTGGTAATACCACGACGATTGGGCAGCTGGGTCACGGGATCCGTCAGCGCCGCCTGGATACTCGGCTCCGCGCGGTCCGTCGCCCCCTTCGTCCCCTTACCCTCTTCGTAGGCGACGACCATGGGACCGATCACCAGGGCATACACCGACAGGGGCATGATCACCGCCAACAGCAACGCACTGGAAAAGATGACCGTGGCCTGGTTGGCGGGCGTGCTGAAATGCGACACGGCCAGCATCACCAGCAGGCCCGCCACAAAGGCGATGATGCCGATCATGACAAAGGCGCGTCCGCTGGAAAAGGCCGCTTTCGATTTGCTCGCTGACTGTCCCATCTGGTATTTCCTCCTAGGCCCATTGCACGGAACGGACCGTTGTTATCAACGCGCCGGGTTCATCACCCAGCTGCGTTTTATTAAGCATAACTATAGGCTAATACAGTGCCCCGGGGGAGACCGCGGGCTAAGTTCTGTCTATCGGGACATCATATCGATTGCAGGTTGGCATAGGCCGCCACCAGCCACTTGGCCCCGGCCCGTTCGAAGTTGACCTGGACCCGCGCATGCTCGCCGCGCCCCTCGAGGGTGAGCACCACGCCGTCGCCAAACTTGGCGTGCCGCACCCGGCCGCCAAGCCGCAGCTTGCTCACGCCCGGTACGTCCGCCGCGCCGGGGCTGTCCTCCCAGGCGGGGCCCGCTGGAACGGGATAGTGGCTGTTAATCAACGCCTTGGCGCGCACCTCCTGCACCAGCTCCGGGGGGATTTCCCCCAGGAAGCGCGACGGGCTGGTGTAGTGTTCGCTGCCATACAGGCGACGCACCTCCCCCAGGGTCAGGGTCAACTGCCGCATGGCGCGGGTCATGCCGACATAACACAGGCGGCGCTCCTCCTCCAGGCGATCACCCTCATCCAGGGAACGCTGATGGGGGAACAGGCCCTCTTCCATACCCGCCATGAACACCAGGGGGAACTCCAGGCCCTTGGCGGAGTGCAGGGACATGAGCTGCACGCAGTCCTCCCACTCCTCCGCCTGGCCCTCGCCCGCCTCCAGGGCGGCGTGCGCCAGAAAGCCCGAGAGGGCATCGAGGCCGCTGCTGTCGTCGTGGGTATAGTTGCGCGCGGCGCTCACCAGTTCTTCCAGGTTCTCCACGCGCATCTCGCTCTTTTCGCTTTTTTCGTTTTTGTAGTGCTCCAGCAGGCCGCTCAGGTTCAACATGACCTCCACCTGCTCCGCCAGCAGGGTGCCGGAGGTCTCCGCCACCAGACGCTCGATGAGTTCGATAAACGCCTTCAAGGCATTGGCCGCGCGCCCCGGCAGTTTGGCAGTGGCGAGCAGATCGAGGGCGGCCTCCCACAGGGATATTTTCTTGTCGCGCGCATGCGCGCGCACCAGGTCCAGGGACTTGGTGCCGATGCCGCGGGTCGGCACATTGCACACGCGCTCGAAGGACGGATCGTCGTGGCGACTCGCCATCAAACGCATATACGCCAGGGCATCCTTGATCTCGGCACGTTCGAAGAAACGCAGGCCGCCATACACGCGGTACGGCATGCCGGCATTCACCAGGGTTTCTTCAAACGTACGCGACTGGGCGTTGGAACGGTACAGCACCGCCACCTGGTCGCGGCGGTTGCCCGCATCCACCCAGGCCTGGATGCGATCCACCACGAAGCGTGCCTCGTCGATTTCGTTGAACGCGGTGTACAGTTGGATCGGCTCGCCCGTGGCGCCGTCGGTCCACAGGTCCTTGCCGAGGCGCCCGCTGTTGTGGCCGATGACGCCATTGGCCGCCTTGAGGATGGTCTGGGTGGAGCGGTAGTTCTGTTCCAGGCGGATGGCGCGCGCGCCGGGATTGTCCCGCTCGAACTGTAAGATGTTCTCCACCTGGGCACCGCGCCAACCATAGATAGACTGGTCGTCGTCCCCCACGACAAACAGATTGCGGTGGCCGGTCGCTCCCGCGCGTCCTGCGCCCGCGACACTCGCGCTTCCCTGCGCGTCGCCGGCGAACAGCTTGAGCCAGGCGTACTGAATATTGTTGGTATCCTGAAACTCGTCCACCAGCACCTGGCGGAAGCGCTCCTGATAGTGGGTGCGCAACTCGACGTTGTCGCGGATCAACTCGTAGGCGCGCAACAGCAACTCGGAAAAATCCACCAGCCCGGAACGCTGGCAGGTGGCCTCGTATTCCTGGTACACCTTGATCAACGTAGCGGAATGGGAATCCGTGCCCGGCCCCAGGTGTTGCGGCCGGCGGCCCGCCTCTTTGTGGTTGTTGACGAACCACTGCGCCTGGCGTGGCGGCCAGTAGGCCTCGTCCAGCTCCAGGTTCTTGAGCACGCGGCGGATCAGGCGGTATTGATCGTCGCTGTCGAGGATCTGAAAATTCTGCGGCAGCCCCGCCTCGCGCCAATGGGCGCGCAACAAGCGGTGGGACAGGCCGTGGAAGGTGCCGATCCACATGCCCCCCACGGGCACCTTCAGCATGGTCTCGATGCGCCCGCGCATCTCATGCGCCGCCTTGTTGGTGAAGGTCACCGCCAGGATGCAGTGGGGCGAGACCTTGAGGATCTGCACCAGCCACGCCACCCGATGGGTGAGCACGCGGGTCTTGCCGCTGCCGGCGCCGGCCAGCACCAGCAGCGGTCCCGGGGGGGCCGCCACCGCTTCGCGCTGGGCGTCGTTCAGATTGTCGAGGAGGTGGGAGACATCCATAGCGGGATCATAACAATTCCCGGGCACCGGGTCTTGCGCGCCAGCGGTGGAGGCCTTGGTTGCATGGTTCCACGTGCGCTGGCCAAGCCCCAGCACCCATGGGCATTGGTCACGCCATTGTCAGGTCAACAAATAGGGATGCAACCGCAGCGGCGCGCGCACCGCCAAGCCCGCCGCCACAGGCATACCATCCTTGATGGCAGGCCAGCCTGGCCACGGACCAAAACGATCCGCAGGTGGCTGGAGAAGATTACTGTATTGTGCCGGTTACCGATACCTGGCAACCGACGACTCCCTCCGCGACAGGCGGCTCAACCACAATATTGACGGCCGCTGTATCCACCGTTGTATCCGTGTCCGGATCAAGCAAGGTGAAGCTGATTTCCGTGGGCCCGCCGATCCCGTCCGGTACGGTGTAAGTCTTCTGTCCGGTCAACGTGCCCTTGGTCGCGGTTACGGTAATCGTTGTCTTCGGCACCATGCGATTTAGGTTTTTGTCCCCCACCATAAACCGGAAAACCTGCTGGCCGCCGTTGGGAATGGTGAATGAACCGGGGGAAGCGGCGCAGTAGCCCCCGCTACTCGGCTCCGCATGACCCGTGAAGGCCAGCTTGTGTGTGGTCCAGATCATCTTGGTCTGCTGGCAACCGGTTCCGCTACAGCCTGGCCCGTCCCAGACGCCGTTCTGTCCGTCGTAGACGCCGTTGTTGTTGGCGTCCACAAAGAACTCGTTAACATCACGCACGCCGTTGTCATCGATATCGATGTACGGTTCTCCAAGGTCCATGAAACTGTCTACGCCGGCATCATAGAGCCCATTTCCATTGGTGTCCGTAAAGCTCTCTTCGCCGTTTACAGTCGCCAGCACCGTGACCCAGCCGTCCCGTGGATGCACGCTGCCGTCCAGGGGGATAGTCAGGCCATAAAGGGTGTTAAGCGTGGCAATAGCTGCCTGTTCGTCCGCTGTGATGGCGACATTAGCCGGTTGCGGGCTTTGGGTGCGGAATACCACACTCGTTTTACCAGAGGCGTCAATCGTATTGCTGGCGTCTATGGCGCCGCCTTCGGTGTAGAAAGATACCGTGGTTCCCGCCAGGATATTGTAATTGCTAAAGCGATCCGAGATATAGGCAGAGATTGTTGCCTGCGCGTTGGAGATGACTAGCCCCGGAAGATTGAAACGTGTCGTTGCCAAATTAAAGTGCGCAGCAGACGGAATTGCCCCGCCGATCGAAATCGCGGATGAACTCGCCGATGCCGTGCCGGTGGGCGTAGCCACACTTGCGGCAATGGTGACCGTACCGGCAATGGAGCCACTGATCAGCGACATTACCGCTTCGCCGTTGACGGTAGAAACTGACGCTGTTGTAGGCGTGCCGTCATCGGCGCCGATATACTCCCCACCCAGGGAAGGTTGTCGACCTCCGCTCGGACCGGTCATGGTGAAATTTACCGATGTGCCGTTGATCGCTGGGTTGCCACTGATGTCCTTGATACGAAATTTGATTGTCGAATTTTCAGACTGGGCACTGCCTCTGACGCCAATCGCCTGCGGTGTTGCCGAGACAAACTCGACCGTACCCGTGGCGGGGGCGGAGATGGTGACGGGCGCAGTCTGGCTGGCAGTGCCAGAGGTTGCCGTTACCGTTACGGTGCCAGGAACAGTACCTGCGG
>JANNJF010000514.1:0-2806 GCA_031405715.1 Gammaproteobacteria bacterium
GCGGCTTAACCCAACCTACATTAAAACCCAATTATTAGAGGTTCCCTAATGTCATCCTTGGAGTGCGGCGGCGAGCCGCCGTATTAAAGCGGGGGCGAGCTCCCGCACTCCGTTGCGCCGGATATTAAAAGATAAAACTCATACCGCCAAACACGCCGGTGCCGGACGGATCGTAATTATTGCCCGATGGGCCGCTGCTATCGTTGTAAAGACCTTTGAGCTCCATGTAGAAACCCACGTTGTCAAAACGAAACTCGATACCGGTGTTGGCCTGGACTTCAAAATTCACATCCGGGCCGATGCGGGCGCCGCCGGTCACGCTGGTATGCCCCAGCCCCATACCCAGGCCGACGAAGGGGTGCACGATGCTGGACGCATCGAAATATTTACGCGCGCTGAACAGCACGATCTGGGTTTTTGCCTGGCCGTCACCGGAGGTGGAGGGGAGGTAGCTGTGGCGGTAGGTGATGTATTCCACCCCCAGCCCCATGCCGCGACGGCCGCGATGTTCCCAGGCGAGGGCGAAGGTGCGCCAGCTGGAGTCGTCGAACGTGAGTGGCTGGTCGCCGAGATTCTGGCTGTCGTCCCACAGCTGAACCTTGCCGGTTTTCATGATCATGGCGCCGCCCGCCAGGGCCGGGGAGGAGGTCAGGGCGAACACGCCGGCGATCAGTCCGGTGAGCAACAGAGTATGTTGTGTGGATTTCATTGGGCGTCCTTAATTAGCAATGCTTTAAGATTAAGTAGTGCTTCAAGTTGAAGAGGGTACGGGCGCCAAGGTTGGGTGGTTGTCGGCGCTATTTATTATCGGTAAAACCTGGAACCACCCTGGGCAGCCCAAGGGTGGTTCCAGCCATGCTACGTTAGCAAAACCGTCACGCACAGGCCAGTCTGTCCGGCGATTCGTGACGTTGCCGGTCCGGTCCCGCCTGGGCGCTGGTTTCCGGGGGCGAAGCCTGAGGCTGACAAACGGCGGGATGCTTGATTAGAATGTATTTTTAAGTCAGGCTCCCGCCCATATCATCCCGGAACATTGCCAGTTCAATGCAAACTATCACCGAAGGGAGTACGTCCAGCGTATCGCCAGCTACCGTGAGTGATCAAACCAATCTGGTGGAAATCCGCAATGTGCAGTTCGCCCGCGGCTCACGCACCATTTTAAGCGACATGTCCCTGAGCATACCCCGCGGCAAGGTCACCGTGATCATGGGCGGCAGTGGCAGCGGCAAGACCACCCTGCTCAATCTCATCGGCGGGCGACTGCGTCCGAGCCAGGGGCAGGTATTGGTGGACGGCCTGTCCGTTCCAGGCCTCAACCAGAAGGCACTTTACGCGTTGCGCAAGCGCATGGGTTTGTTGTTCCAGACGGGTGCGTTGTTGACCGACCTGAGTGTTTTCGAGAATGTGGCGTTCCCCCTGCGCGAACATACCCGCCTGCCCGAGGCGCTGCTGCGGCACGTAGTCCTGATGAAACTTCAGACCGTGGGCCTGCGCGGCGCACGCGATCTCATGCCGGCGGAGCTGTCCGGTGGCATGGCGCGACGAGTGGCCCTGGCGCGCACCATCGTCATGGAGCCCATGATGATCATGTACGACGAACCCTTTACCGGACTCGACCCGATATCGAAAGGTGTGATCGCCAAACTCATCCGCGAGTTGAACGATGCTTTAGGCATCACCTCCATCATTGTGTCCCACGACGTGGCGGATACCCTGGCGATTTCCGATTACGCCTATCTGCTGGGCGAGGGTCATATCCTGGCCGAAGGCACGCCGCAGGCGCTGACGCAATCCACCTCTGTGCATGTGCGTCAGTTTATCGACGGGCTGCCGGACGGACCGGTGCCTTACACCTACCCGGCACGCGACTATGTCGAGGACCTGTTTGACGGCGGTGCGGCATGAAGGCCTTGCAGCATCTCGGCAGCGTAGCGCTGGATGGCCTCGAGCGCCTCGGCCGCGCCACCCTGTTTCTGTACGATGTGACGAGCGGCTTCTGGCTGCTGATGCGGCGGTTTTATCTGCTCATCGAACAGGTCTACGCCGTGGGCGTGCTGACCCTGGTGATCATCCTCGTGTCCGGAGGTTTCGTCGGCCTGGTGCTGGGTTTGCAAGGCTACAACACCCTGGTGAAGTTCGGCGCCGCGGACTCACTCGGCCTGCTGGTGGCCTTGTCCCTGGTGCGCGAGCTTGGGCCTGTGGTCACGGCCCTGTTGTTCGCCGGGCGTGCCGGCTCGGCCCTGACGGCGGAGATTGGTCTCATGAAGGCCACGGACCAGCTGGCGGGCATGGAGATGATGGCGGTCAATCCGATAACGCGGGTGATCGCACCACGTTTTTTTGCCGGCATCGTGTCGATGCCGCTGCTGGCGGCGCTGTTCAGCGCCGTCGGTATCTTCAGCGGCTACATGATAGGCGTGGGCCTGCTGGGGGTGGACGTGGGCGCGTTTTGGTCGCAGATGCAGAACGGCGTGGATTTTTACGACGACATCGTCAATGGCGTGGTGAAGAGTGTGGTGTTCGGTATTGTCGTCACCGGCATCGCGGTGTTTGAAGGCTATGACGCGGTGCCCACTTCGGAGGGTGTAAGCCGCGCCACCAACCGCACCGTGGTGTATTCGTCCCTTGCGGTGTTGGGACTGGATTTCATTATGACAGCGTTGATGTTCAAGTGAGGGTCGCATGATGCAAAGAAAAGTGCTGGCCGCTTCGAGAAGCGCAACGCGAAGCAGGCCGAAGCCAAGCAGACGTAGCTTCGTCAACGCCGGGTACCAGGGAAACCTGGTGCCCGGCGTTTGCCTTCCAG
>JANNJF010000515.1:0-1643 GCA_031405715.1 Gammaproteobacteria bacterium
GGGAAGTTTTATTTCGGTCAAGCGCAGCATGGGGAGTGTGGACCAGCCTTGAGTGGCGGGGAAAAACCGCTATCCTAACGCAGGCCGGCGCGTCAGGAAACCGGGGCGATCATGGACGCTCGTACACCCAGCGCAGCAATGCGTTCTGCACCGCCTCGCCGCCGTAGCCCTCGGCACGCCGGGTATTCTGCAGCGATACCACCACCATGCGCCGGCCCTGGCGGTCGAGCAGGATGCCCGCCTGGGCGCGTACATCGTCCAGACTGCCGGTCTTTAAGTGCGCGCGTCCGGCAAACTCACTCTCCCCCAGGCGTCGCTTGAGGGTGCCGTCTTTGGCGAGCACCGGCAGAGACGAGAGGAACTCGGGCATGATGGGGCTGGAATAGGCGGTCAGCAGCAACTCCCCCAGATGGCGCGCGGAGATGCGCTCCCCGCGGGAGAGGCCGGCGCCGTTCTCCAGCACCAGTTCGGGAAAATCCAGATGATTGTCCGCCAACCACGCGCGCACAACCTTTATACCTTTTTCCTCCGTGCCCGGCGGCCCATCCCCTTCCGCCCCCAGGGTCAACAGCAACTGGCGCGTCATCACATTGTTGCTGTATTTATTCACCGAACGTACGATGTCCGACAGCGGCGGCGAATGGCCGGCATGCACCAGCGTAGCATCCGCGGGCACGCTGCCACTACGCACGCTGCCCTCGAAGCGCCCGCCCAGTTCGCTCCAGATGGATTTAAAGATGCCATGGATATATTGGGCGGGTTCCGTCACCACGCGGAAGATTTCGTTCTCGCCGCAATCCGCGTCGTAACTGCCGGTAAAGACGATCTGGTCGCGCAGCGGCTTGCGCAACACCTGCATGTCCAGGGCACGGCTCCAGCCACGACAACCGTCGCTGGTCAACCGTACGCGGTTGTCCACATCCAGTTGCGACGGCAGCGGATCGGCCACGATGCGCAGGCGCTTCGCCTCCGGCTCCGGCAGAAAACGGATATTCACCGCCTGGAAATTCACCAGCAGCGCATTCGGCTGGACGTTGTAGACGCGCAGCGGGCGTCCGTCGAAATCCGCCGGGTCCACCAGGGCCGGAGAAAAATAGTCCTGGTCCAACACCAGATCGCCCTGTATGACCTCAAGCCCGCTGTTGCGCAGCGCCCGCAGGAAGCGCCAGAAATGCTCGATCACCAGATACGGATCGCCATAGCCCTTGAGATAGAGATCGCCGTCGAGGCGACCGTCGCGCACGGCTGCGCCGGCATAGGCCTCGGTCTTCCAGGTATACGCCGGCCCCAGCCGCTCCAGGGCCACCAGGGTGGTGAGCAGCTTCATGGTGGACGCGGGATTGCGCGGGGTGTCGGCGCCGTAGGCAATTAAGGGCAGCGGGCTGCCAACCTCGCGCACGTAAATACTCAGGCCCTTGGCGGACATGTGTTGCTGTTTCAATACCGCGCTCACCGGCTCAGGTAAGTTTTCGACGGCGGACTCGTCGGCCTGGACCTGATTGAAAACAAGGCCAAGCATTAACGTCATCAGTGCGCAGGCAATGGTGGGCAGATACTTCATGGGTGGCGGGCAACTCCGTAGTCGCGCTCGAGCATAGTGACTCTATATAATAGCAGCTTGGCAGGGGCTGCAGGCGCCGCCG
>JANNJF010000516.1:0-8017 GCA_031405715.1 Gammaproteobacteria bacterium
GGTTCCTTTCACGGAGGGGTCAAAAATCATGAAATACCCTATACTGATGCGGCGTAACGTGCAATGGGTGTGGAAAATGACCCACAGGAATCCGCGTTGAGCCTAATAAATAAACCCCCACATAACGCCTAAACAGTGCCATATCTTCATGCATAAAAAATGATACATATTGACGCCCACCACTACGAATGGAGCATTCAACTATGCAAGCATCACACATATTATCTGTGTTAAATCGTCTGACAAAATGGCCCTGTGTACAGCTGTACGCAATATTGTCGTCAGCGCTCTCCCCAGCGAAGCTCGCTCTATCTATCTTTAGAAAATTAATTGGCTTGCGTCGTGAAATACCCAACGAGCAGTTACTACAGGCGCTCAATCGCCTGCAACGCCTTACAGTCATTGCGCAGTTTGCATCAGCGGTGCTATTTATCGTGGTTGGTGTGGCAGGGGATTATTGTCCGCAGGCAACGTGCACACAAACTATCGCTGCTGCGATCTATCTTGCCATTGTGGCCGGCTGTGGCCGTATGATCGAAGAATATTACAGGACTCTTATATAGGCACTTAATTGCGGCAATACCGGGTCTTTACAAAACCGGAGGAGACCAATAGGGTCAGACTCGATTGAAGCAGGCAGTGTTGATCAATCGAGTCTGACCCTATGGACCCTTCGCGCAGCCTTCCCGATGGCCGCGTGCTCGTGATCGGCGGCGATGCCAACGTGCTCGTGTGCGAGATTTTCGATCCCGCGAGCGGAACGTTCTCGACGACGGGCCCGCTCAATACCGGGCGCACGCAGTTCGCCGCCAGCGTGCTGCAGGATGGCCGCGTGCTGGTTGTGGGTGGCGCCGCGCAAGCCGCGGGCGTCACGCTGGCTTCCGCGGAAGTCTGGGATCCGGCCACCGGCGTGTGGAGCGCCGTCGGTTCCATGGCCCAGACGCGCGTCGCGCCCGCTGCGACCACGTTGCTGGACGGCACCGTGCTCGTTAGCGGTGGGCAGACCGGCGTCTCCGACAACGTCTTCGTCGCCGCCGCCGAACTCTTCTATCCGGCGACCGGGACATTCAACGTCACAGGCAGCCTGAATCAGGCGCGCAGCGAACACACGGCAACACGCCTTGCCGATGGCAGCGTGGTCGTGGCCGGCGGCCGGGCGTCGAACCTGAACGCGATCACGGGCGTCGAGATCTACGATCCGGCCCTCGGCACCTGGCGAGTGGCGGGTGCAATGTCGGACAAGCGCCGGTAGCATTCCGCCGTGCTTCTCGGCGACGGCAGCGTGCTGGTCGCCGGAGGCATCAACCTGGGTTTCACCACCCTCGCGAGCGCGGAGATCATCGATCCCGTGTGCATGGCGAGCCCGGCCACGATCACGCCGTCGAGCGCCGCGTTCCCCTACGCCGCCACGAGCGACTTCGTGTCGGTCACGCATGTGGCGGGTTGCGCCTGGCGTGTCACCGGCGCGCCGGCGTGGCTCACGATCACTGCCGGAGCGCAGGGTTCGGGCAGCAGCACGGTGAGCTATTCGGTGGCCGCGAACACGGGCCCAGCACGCACCGCTACACTCAGCATCGCCGACAACGCGTTCGCGGTGAGCCAGCAGGCGAGCCCGTGCATCAATCCCACGCTTAATCCGCCAAGCCTGTCGATCGCGGCCGCGGGCGGCACATCGACGGTTTCCCTCGCCATCTGTGCGGGATGCACGTGGTCGGTAACCGGCGCTCCCGCGTGGCTCACCACCAGCAGCAGTGGAACCGGACCGGCGGGCATCACTCTCACAGCCGCGCAAAACGTCGGTGTCGCGCGCAGCGCCGTACTCAACATCGCCGGCGTGAGCTTTCTCGTGAACCAATCGGCAGGTGCGTGTGCTCCCGCGCCGACCATCTCCCCGACCTTCCGTTCGTTCACGACCGCGGGCGGCACATCGACCGTGGCGGTGACGGCGCCCGCTGGGTGCTCGTGGTCGGCGCCCGTCCTCCCATCGTGGATCACGATGCCGACGACGTCGGGCACGGGCAACGCGACGCTGTCCTTCATCGTCGCGACCAATCCGAGCGTCGCACGCAACGCGGCCTTCCTCGTCGCCGGTAACAATTTCAGCGTGTCGCAGGCGGCCAACCTGTGCGTGGGCGCAACGCTCCTGCCGGCGAGCGTGGCGCTGCCAAACACCGCTACGACCGGGACCGTCGCGCTGGCAGCACCGGCCAGTTGCGCCTGGACAATCAGCGGCGTGCCCTCTTGGGTGAGCTTCCTGTCCGGTTATTCCGGAACCGGCAGCGCGACGCTGACTTACCAGACCCTCGCTAACAACGGGCCGGCGCTGAGCGCCACGCTGACCATCGCGGGTGCCGCGTTGAGTATGTCGCAATCCGCGGGTTCGTGTTGGCCCAGCTCCACCGTCTCGCCGACGAGCATGTCATTCGGCAGCGCCGGCGCCACCTTCACCGTGAATGTAACCGCGCAACCGAGCTGCAGTTGGACCGCCTGGAACCTGCCGGCATGGATCACGATCACGAGTCCATTGCCACAGACCAGTAGCGGCACGGTGACCTACTCGGTGGCGGCCAACAGCGGCGCGGCGCGCAGTGCCTCGATTGTCATCGCGGGCGCCACCCATACCGTCTCGCAGGCCGCCGGACCCTGTGCCGGCTCGACGCTTTCGCCCGCGAGCACGACCTTCACCACTGCGGGTGGCAACGCCACGCTGGCCGTGACGACGCAAGCCGGATGCACGTGGACGGTCACTGGCCTGCCTGCGTGGGCCACGGTGACGAGTCCGTTACCGGTCACGGGAAGCGGCAACGTGGCCTACTCGGTCGCGGCCAACACCGGCGCGGCGCGCAGTGCCGCGCCGGTGATCGGGGCACCAACCATTCCGTGTCGCAGTCTGGCGTCGCACCGCCCGCCACGTACTGTGCGTCGAAAGGATCGAACACGGGTTACGAATAGATCTCGCAAACCACGATCGCGGGTGTGGTGCGCAGCTCGGGCAATAACGGCGGCTACGCAGACTTCACGGCGAACACGGCGATCGCGTTGGCGCGCGGATCGAACGCGGCAAGCCTCGTGCCCGGATTCAGTACAGGTGCGTACAGCGAGAGCTGGCGCATCTGGATCGACTTCAACCATGACTCCGTGTTCAGCGACACCGAGATCGTCTACAGCGGTGCGTCGTCGGGCACGCTCAATCCGTCGATCGTAGTGCCCACGAGCGCAATGTCGGGTCCGACGCGCATGCGCGT
The DNA here is from genome assembly GCA_031405715.1 of Gammaproteobacteria bacterium. Taxonomy (GTDB): domain Bacteria; phylum Pseudomonadota; class Gammaproteobacteria; order Acidiferrobacterales; family UBA6901; genus JANNJF01. The sequence goes on from JANNJF010000516.1 coordinate 3,246, forward strand.
TTCGATGATGTACGGCAGCGCGCCGTCGGCGTGCGGCACCTTCAGCTACGGCGAGGTCGAGGACTACTCGGTCAACATCCCGTAGCGCCCGGCCCGCAGACGCTCAGGGCTTCCTGAGCGTCTGCGGGATCCACCGGTTCAGGCCCGATAAGGGGCCAGCGTCCCATGGCATTCCCTTTTCGACTGTCCAGCATGACGTGTCTCCGGATTTACCGACAGAGTCGATGTCCCCATGCGCAAGGTCCTGGCGGACAAGCTGGATGTCTCCATCGGCGACGTACAGACCGCCAAAGGATTTTCAGTGACGGGTAACCACGTCTCAGCCAGTCGGTGTGGGGCGCGGGGCGTTACTTGTCGGCCCATGGCCCAACACCTATGGGCCGTTTCTACTTCGGCTCCGGTGGGGCCATGAGTTCGCGTATCGCATCGAAGACGATCTTGAACTGCGCGTCGTACTTCTTTTCCAATACGGCAAGCTTGCGGGCGAGCTCCACATTGGAAGTGTGCAACAGCCGTAGTTGGACAAAGGCGCGCATGATCCCGATGTTGACTTGGATGGCACGTTTACTGTGCATGACACTGGAGAGCATCGCCACACCCTGTTCGGTAAAAGCGTAGGGTGCGGCACGACGGAGGCCGCCCCAACTTGAAGTCGCAAATTGTGATTTCAAGTTAGCGAACTCCTCGTCGCTCAATGGGAACATGAAATCTTCTGGAAAACGCTCGATATTCCGCTTGACGGCCTGTACTAGGACGCGGGGCTCTACTTCGTACAGTTCCGCCAGGTGCGTGCTGAGCATGACCTTCTGTCCTCGTAGGAGCAGAATGGCCTGGGTCATGTGCTCCATTGGAATAATAATACCGTTCTTCCCGGACTTCTTGACTGCCATGTTTTAGTTCCTTGTTGTGTTGGATATTGAGATTTGCAGCAAGGATGGGGATATCGGGAAGATGACTCAACGTCGGATTATGTGTAATGGGTGTTGTTGCAGTGGAGTTGAATTGCAGAGCGGCGGCGAGCCGCCGCTATGAAAGCGGGAGCGAGCTCCCGCACTCCGGGCTGGGCGGATTCTTAGTGAGTGCGGGAGTCTTTATGGAGTGCGGCGGCTTGCCGCCGCTTCAATAGAGGGAGCTTGCTCCCGCACTCCACACGCAGAGCTCCTTCAGGATAATCCAGGACCCCACCCGTCTTGCTCGTGCACGATTTACAGACCCCGGTTGATTTGGTGGGTACCCTAAGTCATGCATAATAGCGACAGGAATAACGCGACGGCTGCGGATTATTCTCAAGGTGATGGACTTCTAGAGGCAGGATCGTCTTTAGTCTATTGAATATCCTATCAATGTTCTATATAAATAACGGCAATTATGCAATTCCTGTGGCGGCTGTCCTTTCAGATGAAATCGCGGGTGCTTTTGAAGTTGACTTTATAGATTCTCTACTCTTTATGGAAAATTAACCAATGCATAACGGTCAAGATTATTCCGGCATTTCAACCGCGCCTGATGAAGCGTTGCATGTCTTTTCATCCCCCCGGAGTACCAAGACGGCACGCATGGCGTTGATCACGATACTTTGCTTGTGCTCAATACTGGTAGCACCCACCGTCTTCGCCCAGGAGTGCGAATCCAGCACCGTCGCGCGCAGATTGGAGATTGATAAAACAACCGTCAGTTTCGAGACCCTGGACGAAAAGAAGGGCAGCTATGTGGCCACGCTGAAAAATGGTGATCTGGTGATGGCATCGTTTTCGCAATGTGGGCTGGGCATGCATGCCCACTTTTATTCGCGCACACCCATCACCGGCGAACAAAAAAACAAAACACTGCGCTGGTTTGTGTCCGCGGTGCTACCCAGCAAAGCGGCCTATGCCGCCCTGGCAAAACAAATAGACGCGGCGGCGGGCGCCGCTGACACGAAAACGGTCACGTTAACCGGTGCCAATGAGGAAAGTCACGCATTTGAATTTAAAACGTCGGAAAGTCCCCAGTTCAGCAGCGCTTTACACTACAGCTGGAACCCGCCGCTTCACTAAAAGGACCATCGCATGCGCACCCATCTTAGCCTGTTCACAACGCTGTTGCTGTTCATCAGCAGTACCTCCTGCGCAGACCTGTCGTCAACCGACGCCCTGAATATTGCAAAATCCAGGGTTGCGTACCACCACTACGACAAAAACCTTGGTCATACCTACGTCCTGAACGACACCTCGGTGTTTGTGGCCAATCAAGCTAAAGACGGCGCCGTCAGTTCTGCCACGCTGTTTTATAGTGGCGCTGTGGAAAAAGACGCACTGGTGAATAAAATGCTCTGGGTATTAGAGGCGACCAATGCCTCTGCGGATTTCCGCGACTGGGCGAAGAAAAATCTGGCACGCAACCGGCGTTTCGAGCAGGATAGTTTTGTCATGCCGCTCAAGTCCTTCAGCATGGAAACCCATGAATTCACCTATGCCAACACCGAGCACAACCAACTCTACATCTTGGCGTATCGTAGGCTCAAACCCGGCCAGTAAATATCCACTAAACGAACTTAAAACAGGTGCGTCATGATAGACCTTATCAAGTCATCCGTTGGGCGGAATGGTAAAAACGATAAAAAAGACGTATTCATCGTGCAGGAAGTCCTGAACCTGTATTCGCAGGATTACCCGATGATTCCAGAGCTGGTGGTGGATGGAGATTCCGGACCCGCGACCGAGAAGGCGATTTATGCGTTTCAGAAATTCATCCTGAAACTCCAGCTGCCGGATTCCAAAATAGACAATGGTGGCAAGACCGAACGAATAATGGCGGAGAAAATGGACGCCGCGCAATTAAAGAAAGTGGTCGCCAAGTATCGCCCGGAAGTACAATCCATTCCCGCAATTGATTTACAATACACCATACGCTACGGCGACAACGCACTGCGCGAAGTCAGCCAATATTCGGAAAACATTGTTAAATTGACCATGAAGTTCACCAAGGTAACCTCCCTCGTCTTCTCCAGTACACGCAGAACCGTTGCCGACCAGGCACGCATAATGTATGACAACTGCAGCCGTTTTAACGTCGACAACGTGTCGGCCTTAAAGCAGGCCAGAGGTTGGGGTTATGGGCCGACCGGCTGGGCGGTGGAAGAGGTGTATTTTGCCAACAAGAAAAAACCGCAGTCAGATGTCCGCAAGGCCATGGAAGACAAGATCTCTGAATTCCTGGTGCAAGGTAAGCGCACATCCCTGCATTGTGTGGACGCGGCCACCTACAAATCACGCAACATTATCGATATCCCCTATTCGAGTATTGCCAGTGATAAAAAGAAGGCATTTCAGAATTCCCTCTTCAGCATGACAAAAAATATACAAAATGCGACCTACACCTTGGCGCGCCAATACGACTATATCGATCTTATTATTGTGGAAGACCGGTGTTGGCACTTGGAAATACCACAGGTTATCAAGGAAATACCTGGTTAGAGGCCAGCACATTATTCTCCGAATATTCAGTTTAATAAAAGCGTTCAGGACTCATGCAGTCACGTCGTTAGTGGCGTTTAGTAGCGGGGCTGAATTGAAAAGCGGCGCCGAGCCGCCGCTATGAAAGCGGGAGCGAGCTCCCGCACTCCGGGCTGGGCGGATTCTTAGTGAGTGCGGGAGTCTTTATGGAGTGCGGCGGCTTGCCGCCGCTTTAATACAGGGAGCTTGCTCCCACGCGGAGGTGATGCTGACGCAATGCACTAGCACCCAAGAACCCAAAAACAACCCCCCCCATAACTTACTGAAAGACCAAGCGCTAACCACACAGCCACATAACAACCCCCTCACCTGCTTCCAATTCTCGCTTAACTGCGGTAGGTTATCGAGAGTCAGTAACACGGAAGTTATCGGCATCACGTGGAATCGCACAGAACGGCTATGTTCAAACTCTCGAAATATATTATCACCGCGGCTGTCATTCTCCTTGTTTCCTCCCTGTTGCTGGTACTGTGGGCGTACTGGGAACCGTCGAATGTCAGAAAAGACACGCTAGTTTATCGATTAGTGATACCCACCGAGGTCAAGGCCTTTCCGACCTGGAGCGCGATTGAAAAACCGGATTACTCCGTGAGCGTCGCCGCAGGGCTAAAGCCGAGTGCTGTCACGATGCGGTATGTCTCCACGCAGCCGCTGGAGGGGCTATCGGCGGAGGCGACCAGTCTAAACTTCACCTGTCAGCCATACCCTACCGGTAACATCGTGTGCGAGAAGAAAATCAATGCGGCTCAGACGATACAGGTTATTTTGGATACAGCCGGCGGTGATAATAATTCCCAGGTTGAGGTGATTTTTTCAGGGTATTGATGGTGGGAGTGATAGAGGTGATGGGGGGGTGGGTTTGGCTGCGGGGGCTGGGTTTGTGGCGGCGAGCCGCCACTAAGAAAGCGGGAGCGAGCTCCCGCACACTCCATTCGGGCAGTTTTCGGAGGGCGGCGGCTCGCCGCCGCTTTCTTAGCGGCAGCCTGCTCCCGCACGCCAGTCTCAAAAATCATCCGGCAGATGGAGATAGTCTGTCTTAAGAGCATAAATCGTTTTCACTTGCGCAGAGGAGGCCGTCGCCTCAAACCATGCGGCAGAGCACCACGGGTAATGGGTCGCGACGGGCACAATACCGTGCTGTACCGGGTTCAGATGCACATACTGCAAGCGCGCGAGGGAGGAAGCCTCTGGGTCCACACACGACTCCCAAGAGTTGTGCCAGACCTTGCGTCCCGGCTGCGCGTCGTGGCGGTTGAGTGCGACAGCAGTGCGGGAATG
>JANNJF010000517.1:0-4455 GCA_031405715.1 Gammaproteobacteria bacterium
CTTCGGCGCGGCGCCAAGCAGCGGTACTGGCGTCGGGCTGGTCAATGTGCGCCGGCAGTTGGCGGCACGCTACCCGAACCAGGCGTCCTTCACGCTGCGGGGGCGGCAGCCGCGCGGGGCCAGCGCCAGCATTTCGATACCGCTGCGCGCTTCGCTGACCGATGGTTTGGAGTTGCGCGGTGCCGGGCGCAGCGTGCCTTTTTCGAAGTCGGCCAGGTTGACACTGACACTCGGGGTGGGTCCGGGAGGTGTAGCGGGCAGCAGCTGGCGGGAGCCTTGCGCAATGCCCTCCGGGTATGTGTCCTCCAGCAGCCAGCGGTTGAGTTGCACCAGTGCATCGCCTTGCGGTTCTTTGAGGAGCAACGCTTTTGTCGCGTCGCTTAAAAAAATACCGTCAAAGCGTTTTATCCCATAGATAGATTCGCCCTCGATGATGTTGTTGAGTTCCCGAATCAAGGCCGCTTTCAGCGATTCCGTCACAGGACTTTCGAAATCGTAATCTTGCAGCTGTTGCCGGGTATCGGCGGAAAACCGCGCGACAAGATAGCGCGATAGCTCATTGTAAGGACCGGTTGCGGCCAAAACGAGTCCAATATAGGGCGACACCAAGGCCTCAACCAGTGGAACGGCAGCCTCCTTGAGATCCGATACGCGCAACAGCAAGGAAGGGTATGCTGGGTTGATAATGGCCTTCATGGTCAACGCCAACTCATCCAAGGTCAGCAGCCGCCGTATGGCTGGCACAACGCTGTCGTCCGCCGTCTGTTCCGGTATGCCGCCAAAGGCGTCCACGTCCACGTAGGCCACACCATCGATATTCTGGATCACGCTGATCACCTCGGAGAGCAACGCCGGCTGACCCAGGGCGCGCCGCTGGAAGCCGAAGACATCCAGCAGCGTCGCACGAATAGCCGTGGCCACCGGTTCCCAGAGATAATCCGGCGCCAGACGCACTTTAGCGCTCAGCGTCAACACCTTAAGTTCGCGCAGATCCACCCGTATCGCCAGCCCCGGGTCGCCGAACTGCCGCAGGGCGAGCAACAGATTGCGATACAGGTCGGACACCGGGTCGATGGGGATGTCGTCGGCACCGGCGATGGTGAGATGCAGCAGTTCACGCTGACCATCGGAGAGGCGCCGCGCATGGGCCTTGCCGATGCCGGCAAAGGTGCGGGTAAAATCGGCGTAGTCCTGCACCGAGACCAACCGGTCCAGGGCCATCACCGCCAAGGGCGCATTCTCCCGCGCCTGATCGCGGCTCTCCTTGTCCGCGCCGCCGGAAGCCCGCAGGGGATTGATGACTTCTTTCACGCCCAGGGGTCGTGTCATCAGTATGCTGATCTGCTCCGCCAGCACGTTACCGCCCCGGCCGATGCCGTTGCGATAAACCGCCTTGATGTTTTCCCTGCCCGTGGGCAGTCGCGAACCCTCCTTGCCATTGCCGAAGATCACCGCGGTCTTGGCAGCGTCGTCGGTCTTGGTGACGAAGTTACGGTCCTTGGGTCCCAAGCCCGCCAGGGTATCCGTCTCGTGCCATTCCACGTCGTTCACGTAGACCTTGAGCGTGCTGTCCACCCCGCTTGGGTTGGGTGCCGGAACAAAGGTGAGTGGCGGCTGCTTCAGCACAAACGATTGCAGCGCCTGACTGCCATCGCCGCTGCCAAGGGTCTCATTGCGCGTCTCACCATGGGTGGCCTTGACCACGTTGCCATAAATGCTCAGGGTGTCGCGACGGTAGCGGTACGCCAGGGGTGTGGCGAGGGACAACGTGGTATGAATCTTGTCGCCGGGTAACGATGGATCGTAGTCGTGTTTCAGACCGGCGATCATCAGGAGTTCGCTCACCTTCACGCCGGTCACGCCGGGGATGTCGGCACGCTCGCCGGACAGGATGACCCAGCGGCCCGAGGTGAGTTCCTTGAACAGGCCGGTGAGTTCGATATCCTGTTCCTGGACCTCCACCGGCATCGGTTCCTCGGCGAGTGTCAGTGCCTCGCTCTGGGCGTAAACCAGTGTTTTGCGCAGGGTCGCCATCGTATCCGTGGCTGGTGTCCACCACTCGCTTTCGAACGTGAGTTGCGTCGTTTTACCGCTGATCCCATAGGCCGAGCGCGATGTGGTTTGCGCGTCTTTCACTGGAAACACTTTTGGCGTCGCGTTGCTGGAGCCTTGTGTTGAAATCACTACATACCCACCAGGCAAGATGACTTCATAGACCCGATCAAGAAATAACACTTTACTGGTCTCTCCATCCAAATCCCATTCTTCCCAGTCTTTCCGTGGTTTTATTTTGCAAGCATTGTTACCTGTACCGGGCTCATAGGTAGGCAACTTGGAAACACTCGCGCCAAACAAGGGGGCTGCCACGCGCAGGGCGTAAACAGCCAACAGCGCGGGCGCAGCCTCGTTGACATCGGCGTTCGACCAGGCAGAGTAAAAGCTGTCCTTGAGGCGGGGCGCGAAATTGACGAGTAACTGGGGCTGTACGTCCGAGCCTTTTTGCGCCGAACGTCCCAGGCTGCGATTGAGCTGGAGGCTGTTGCGTGCCTGTAGAATCGGTTCTATCAACAGCTGTTTCACGAACTGAGCCGGGTTAGTGATATCGGCAGTGAGAGAGGTCTTGGCGTTTTTCGACTTCTGTTGTTGTTTTGTATCCGGTACCAGACGTATCCGTGTCCGTTTCTCGTCAAACTGTCCTTCTATCTGCGCCACCGTTCTAACCCTGTATTGATCCCAGCCCCTATCAAATACAAACAGCAGATTGTCTCCGGTCTTTAAGTTTGTCTCCGTGCCCGCCACATATAGTTCTGGCAACGACTCAATGTTATCCAGGGTGACATTCTGCGGCTGGTGCCGACGCACCGGCAGATTGTTCCACTCGCGCCGCGCCGCGACTTTCTCCGCGGTCTCGAAGGATTGCGGCAGCTCCCCCGGCCCGGGTATGCTTTGCGCGCGGGCACCCACCGGGATTTCCACCGGATCGACCTGCTTGTCGTCCAGCGTGTACGCCAGGTAAACCGTCGACGCCACACCGGGCCGCAACGCATAACCCACCAGGCGCGCGAGCTCCAGGATGGAACGGCGTTCCGTCGCGCAACGCAGGTAACCTTCGTTGGCGATGCGTTCCTGATAGAACGTCAGCACATCGCCCACCGTGGCCCAGCTGTCGAGCAGCGCAATCGCGGCGTCCCCGGCATCGCGCGTCGTCAGCCCGAGCAAGGGCTGGAAGGTCTCGATCGTCTGACCGTCGGCACCCGGCGCGTCCACGCTCATGCTGGACAGACGCGCCTGCATGCTTTCCAGGAATGCGCCGTGGGTACCGGCCCGGTAGCGCAAGGCACTGAGCCCGGGGCGGTTGGCCGTGGGTAACGGGGTCCACTTTTTAGTGCCGGTGCAGCATCCGCAGGTTGCGACGCTACAGCCACAGGATTTGTTTAACATGTCATCTCCCCCCACGCACGATGATGTCGAGTTTGCCGCTTTCGGGATAATTCGGGTCGTTATCCAGCTGTGCGATCTCGTCGCGGCGCAGGCGCAGTACGCCGTCCTCGATTTCGTGATTCGCCGACTCGAAGCGCCGCTGGAACCGTGTCACCTGCACGCTGGCCACGCCGGCGGCAGCGTGGGCCAGGGCGATGATGCGGCTGAGATAAATGCCCTCCCCGAAGGTCAGATTGTCCACATGGAAGAAACCGCGTTTACCGTCAGGCAGGACACGATTGCTGAAGACATCCAGCAGGGCCGCCTTCACCTGGGCACGCTGGTAATGCGGCTGTGCGCAGACCTCCAAGGTCAGCTCCAAGGGCACGTACATCGCGGGTGTAACATGCAGATCGTGGCCCATGCGGCGGTAACGGTAGAGTTCGCCCGCGATGTCCTGCAGCAACACCGGGTCCGCGCTGGCGTTCCCCAGGGGATCGATCGCCACATCGGCTTCGTACCAGCTGCCCGTCCAGACCAATGCGGCCGAAGCGCGTTGCACCTTTGGATTGCGCTCGGCGATTTCCCGGTAGTCGCCCGCGGTGATGGCGCGCTCGATGCGCTTACGAAACGCACGCGGCGCGTAGACCCGCGCCTCCGCCGTCGGTTCCGCGTCCACACCGCCGCGTGCCGGTAGCGGGTTGCGCACCGCGACCGACACGCCGCTCAGGGTGGTATTTTTCAGCACCAGGCGCGATATCGACTCCGCCCCCACATTGCCCTGCGTGCCGTTGCCGATGCGGTAGACCGTATTGAACTTCATGCCGGCCGCTGGCGCGTAGCCCAATTCACCGTCACCGAAGCGCAGATGTGGAATACCGTCATTATCGATCTCCACGACGAAATGCCGGTCGTCCGGCCGGCTGTCGAGCAAATCGTAGCGCGGCTCCCACGCCTCCGCGGGCGTCGAAACGAGCGACACCTGCGGCAAGGCGGCACGTACGTCCTGTGTCAGTAACGCGGCGGCAGGCACCC
>JANNJF010000518.1:0-4693 GCA_031405715.1 Gammaproteobacteria bacterium
CACGCGCGCAGGCACGGGGTGGATGTCACTCTTTCAGGTGTACTTTTTCTGTCATTCCACCAAACCCAGCTCGAGTACCTTGATTGAAAATCGCCACCTGGAATGTCAATTCCCTGAGCGTACGCCTGCCACAGGTGCTGCAATGGTTGGCTTTGGAGCAACCGGACGTGCTCGCATTGCAGGAAATTAAAATGCCCGACGCGAAATTCCCCTTCGCGGAAATTGCGGCGGCCGGGTATCAGGCGGTCTGTTCCGGACAGAAGACTTACAACGGTGTGGCGATCCTGAGTCGCACGGCAGCGTCTGATAGGCAAACCGATCTTCCCGGATTGCAAGACCCGCAACGACGCATACTGGCGATATCCATCGGCGATGTGCGTGTGCTCAACCTCTATGTGCCCAACGGGCAGAGTGTCGATTCAGAGAAATATGCCTACAAGCTGGATTGGTTGCAGCACGTGACGCAGTACGTACAGCAACAGCTGGCAAGTTACCCGCGGCTGGTGGTGCTGGGCGATTTTAATATCGCGCCCGAGGATCGCGATGTGCATGAACCGAAGTTGTGGGAGGGGCAGGTGTTGTGCAGCGAGCCGGAGCGTGCCGCCTTCCGTCAGTTGCTACAGTCCGGGCTGTGCGATACCTTCCGCCTGTTTGAACAGGCGGAAGGGTTGTTCAGCTGGTGGGATTACCGCATGGCGGCATTCCGTCGTAACAACGGCCTGCGCATCGATCATGTGTTGGCGAGTCCGGCGTTGTGCGCGGTCTGCACCGCCTGCCACATCGACAAGGCCCCCCGTACCTGGGAGCGGCCATCAGACCACGCCCCGGTGGTGGCTGACTTCCGCCTGTCGTAGACACCCAGCGTTTGGTGAATGTGGAGCGGCCAGGGATTTCGTTTATTCAGTATTGAAGCCCCAGACATCCCGCAGCAGTACTTGCAGACCTTGGTATTCTTCCGGTTTGGCCGGCAGCCATTCGGCCGCTTTGAACCGCTCGAGCACCGACAGGGTGGCCGCTTTGCCGGCGGGCGACAGCAGGGCCTGAGTGATCTTCGCACGCATTTCCGGCGAGATTTTTGGTCCGACAGTGATCGCCTGGTTCGACACCGGTTTGCTGGCGAATATCACGCGCGTGACCTGGGTTTGTGCTTCCAGGCCGGCGTAGACCTTGGCGTGTATCACGGCGGCCACGCATTTCCCGCTGACCACACCTTCATAGGCATCTTTAAAGCTTGATGCCTCTATAATCAACGGCTGACGCGACGGATTGGCAAATTCATATTGCAGCGTGAGGGTGGCGAGGTTGGGCGGTGCCAGACCGCACACCGTGCGACCGGCCAGGTCGTTGAGCGTTTTGAAGCGCGACTCGTCTTTTTTGACCACCACGACGAAGGACAGCAGCCCCGGCAGCTTCACCAGCGGCACATGTTGCAGTTTGGCCATACGCCAGGCGACAAAGGCCGGCCCGTCAAAGACGATGTCATAGGCGCCTTTGCGCATGTCGCTTTGGTACGTCAGCCAGTTGCTCGGGTTGGAGTAGGTGACCTTCTCGCCGATGACCGTGCTGAGGAAACTGGCGACGGCATCATAAGATTCCGCACCCTTGGCCTCGGATTCCCGCGGCGGTGCTGCCAGGACCAGCTCTGCCGACGCGGGGGTCGAGGCCCCGAGCACGGCGCCCAGCAGAAACAGGCCTTTCCAGCAGCGATTGATGACTGTAGACATAGTGAATACATCCTTCCCGAATAATGTGCAAAGTTTATTTATGTAAGACCCGGTACTTGAAATGTGCCAGGTCTACGTGCGCTTCCCCACGGCAATTATAGTGCACAAATCGAACCAGTCCGGGGCGGCTGTCGGACTAAACCCCCTCGATTGCCCTAATATACGGTCAGAAATTGACGTTTGCCGGCACAGGGGGCTTGACACCGTTCTGTAAATCGTAATAATAACGATTCTCATTTATATTTATAACGAGGAACAACGATGCGTAGCGCGGTGATGGGGGTATGGGTATTGGCGACGGTGGGGCTGACGTCCCCGGTGCAGGCGGAAACCGGATTGGAGCAGAAGATCGACATACTGAGCGACGAGGTGGATAGACTGCGTGTCCAGTTGGAAAAACAACAAGGTCACGGGGAGGGCGGCAAGAGCGATTCGTCGACGAGCCTTGGCGGCTACGGCGAGCTGCACTTCAATAACCTGGAAAATCTCAAGGACACCAGCAGCAAGGACGAGATCGACTTCCATCGTTTTGTGTTGTTCATCGGTCATCGCTTCAGCGAGTCGATACGCTTCTACTCCGAGGTCGAGATCGAACATGCCTTCCTCAAGGACAACACCGCGGGTAGCGGCTCGCCCGGTGAGGTGGAGTTGGAGCAGGCGTTCGTCGAGTTCGACCTGAGTAAGGCGCTGTCGGCCAAGGGTGGCCTGTTTCTGGTGCCGGTCGGTATCCTTAACGAAACCCACGAGCCACCGACCTTTTACGGGGTGGAGCGCAACAATGTGGAAAAAGACATTATTCCTGCCACCTGGTGGGAGGGCGGTGGCGCCGTTACGGCATCACTGGGCGCCGGATTCAGTGCTGACCTGGCTTATCATTCCGGTCTCAAGGTCGGCAGCAACTTCAAGATCCGCGATGGCCGTCAGAAGGGCGCCAGCGCCGTGGCCAACGATCCGGCCTACACCGGTCGCATCAAATGGACCGGCATTCCCGGGGTCGAGTGGGGCATGAGTGTCGTGCATCAGCAGGATATCGGCCAGGGCCTGGTGGCGGATCTCGGACGCGCCAACCTGTACGAGTCGCACGTGGTGGTGAACCGTGGACCCTTCGGTCTGCGTGCCTTGTACGCACAATGGAATCTCGCCGGTGCCGCCCCCGCCGCCGCCGGCGCCGACAAGCAGTATGGCTACTATGTGGAGCCGTCGGTGAAACTCGGCAAACAGTGGGGTGTGTTTACCCGTTACAGTAAGTGGGATACCCAGGCCCACGATGCCGTCGCCAGCGATATGCGCCAGGTCGACGTGGGTGTGAATTACTGGCCGCACCCGCAGGTGGTCATCAAGGCCGACATCCAGAACCAGAAGGCGCCGCTGGCCAATGTCAATGAGTTTGATGGCTTCAATCTTGGTGTAGGCTATATGTTTTAACCTACGCCTCCGGCGGGCAAGCGAGATCAGGCAAGATGCAACGTTATTTCAGGTCGGTCGTCTTAGCGATCCTGTTGTTGCTCGCGATCGTCCCCGCGACCGGTTTTGGTCGCGGGGTGTATCAGAGTAGCGATGCGTTTCTGAGTGAGGTTTTTTCCGGGAAAGTCCCGCCAGCGGAAGTCGTGTGGTTGACCGATGAACTGCAGACGGAGGTTACAAAGATCCTCGGGCATCCGTACAAGGCGCGGCGCATTCGCTACTGGGGTGTGCCGGGAAAAACCGCCTGGATACTGGACGAGATCGGCAAGGAAGAGCCGATAACCACCGGCATCGTGGTCGTCGGCGGAAAAATTGCATTGGTCAAAATTCTCGAATACCGGGAAAGCCGCGGTGGCGAGGTCCGGCACGGATACTTTACCGACCAGTTCAAGGGTGCCGGGATGAAAACGACGACGGATCTCGACCGGCACATCGATGGAATATCCGGTGCAACGCTGTCCGTAAACGCCATCACCCGCCTCGCCAGCCTGGCGCTGACTCTGCACGGGAGTAGCCGTTTTGCACCGTAAGCAGAAGCCGCGCTTCATCCAGGAAATCGTCAAGTGGCACCGTACAGTAGGCATGCTCAGCGCCGCTTTTGTACTGCTCCTGGCGCTGACCGGGATGATGCTCAATCACACCGACACCCTGGGTTTGGATCAGCGCTACGTGCAGTCCAGGGCATTGCAATGGTGGTATGGCATGGTGGCGCCGGACGTACTGCAAAGCTACCCGGTGGGAGACGCCTGGGTGACGCAGCTGGAAGACCGGCTCTACTACAATGAAAGGGAGTTGGGCGGTCATTATGGCCCACTGCAGGGCGCCATCGGCGTGGGCGACGACGTGGCGGTGGCACTGACGGACGCTATCCTGCTGCTGGATCGACAGGGAAATACCATAGAGGAAATACGTGCGCAGCAGGACCTGCTGCCCGTGGGAGCCGTTGGCGAGTGGAACGGTAAGGTCGTCGTCCGGCGCGGGGAGGAGCAGCTCGTCGCCGACGCAGCACTGATGACCTGGTCGCGCGTTACCCGTCAGAAAGTGCGTTGGGCGACAGTGGCCACGCCACCGGCGGCGCTGCGCCAGGCCATCCGGCAACAGTACCAGAACAAGATGTTGAACACGGAACGCGTGGTGCGCGACCTCCACAACGGACGCATCCTGGGCCGCTGGGGTGCGCTGCTGATGGACTTTATGGCACTGGCGTTTATCGCTATGGCGTTGAGCGGCGCCTGGATGTGGTGGCAGCGCCGTAACGGCGAGGCACCCGGCGGGAAAAAGGCCAAAAAAACCACGCACTAGGCCATGTATCATCTGTCCCTTGGCGGGAACCCGGCGCAAGGGTATAGTGCCGCTCTCGACTACGACCCCGTGGGAGAGACCGGCCGCCACTGCGCCGGCGCCGAAGGCGCAAACCGCCCGGAATCGCTCAGGCAAAAGGACCGCGGGGATATTTCGACTCTGGAGAGAGGCCGGCGCCAACAGGCGATCACGGTCCACCGACG
>JANNJF010000519.1:0-1498 GCA_031405715.1 Gammaproteobacteria bacterium
CGGTCGACATGGAGGCGGCGCGCATGTTCGGTTTGGAGACCGCGTGGGCCCTCGACCATGGGCGTGTCCCGGCGGCGGAGTCCTCGATGGCGACTTCCCGCCCGGAGCGCGCGATCAACACGGTATGATTAACCATGCCGACGATGCACCCTTCCCGCAACACCTTGTCCACCGGACTCTCCACCGGCTCACGGGTAAACTCGTTAACGATGTTGAACACCTCGGACAGCGGTCGGCCCAGGGCCTGCGCGCTGGTCCAGCCAGTCAGACTCTCCGCCACCGGATTGAGGTAGGCGACCCGCTCCTGCTCGTCCGTGGTGATCACCGCGTCACCGATGGAGCGCAGGGTAACCTGGGCCAGTTCTTTTTCCCGGTAGACCTGGGCCAGCAGGGACTGGATATTGTCCGCCATGTCGTTAAAGGTGGCGATGGCATCGCGCACCTCCGGACTGCCCTCGACCGGTATGCGTGTCGTCAGCTCACCGGCGCCGAATCTTTCCGCCCCCCGGTTCAGGGCACCCAGCGACTTGAGGCCACCCTTGATGATGAGCAGGATGCCGAGAAAATCCAGCCCCACCGCCAGCGTCAGAATCATGAGGTGATTGAGGAAACTCTCCCAGGTCCGATCGATGGCCGGCATGGGAGTCATCTGGACGTTGAGCGTGCCGTAGACCACCCCACCCACAGTGAGATCGGCGGCGGACTGCTCTGGGTGCAGGCCGGATGCGCGCATGAACCAGGCCGGGGCACGCGTCGCCTGTGGGACCGAGACCGTCTGCAACACGGCGCCCTGGCGACTCACGTAGCGCAGGCTCGCGATGTTGTCGCGCTGGACCGTGCCCTTCAGTATCTGTTCCATGGTGGAGAAATCGCCGGTCACTGCCTGCTCGGCGAGCGCCGGGGACAGGGATTCCAATTCATATTTCGCCTGCGCCGCCAGTCTCTCCTGATGCCAGAGGGTGTCGGTCTTGATGGAGCTGTACAGCATGACGGCACCGGCCACCACTAGGGCGAGCCCGGTGCTGACAGCCAGTCGGGCAACGAAGGAAAGGCGGTCCCACAGACGAGCTGGCAGCAGGGCTCTCATGGCTTTCGCACCCCCGCCCTGGGGCAGCCGTCGCAATCCCTGACCAGGGTGGTTTTGTAATAGTCGCGGTAGTTCTGATACTGCTTGGCATCCACTGCCACAAAACCATAGGGGGGCGGATGTTTGAGCACCGCCGCGCTGGTCTCCAGCACTTTCAGCCCTTCGGGGTCGGCGGCCATGCCGAGAAAGGCATCGCGCACCGCGGCAGCTTCTTTCGCCGGCACCCGGGGATGCACGGCGATCGGCAGATTCAAATAATCCTCCGAGGTCCACAGCACACGATACTTATAATTCTCACGCCGCCCATAGTCGCGCATCACGCGGGAGTTGACCCCCGCCGCCATGACCCGTCCGGCCTTCATCTGCCCCATGATGCCCTCCTGGTTACCGGCGAACACCGGCACGACCTGC
>JANNJF010000520.1:0-3304 GCA_031405715.1 Gammaproteobacteria bacterium
GGACTCGACGGACGGCGCCACACTCGACATCTCCTGGTTGATGACCAGCTTCACCCCGCCGCCCTCGGAGATCTGCGGCTTGATCTTGAGGGTGAGACCGACGTCCTTGCGCTCGATGGTCTGAAACGGATTAGCCGCCGCACCACCCGTGCCCGCGGCCTGGGCGAAACTGCCGGTCACGAAGGGCACGTTCTGGCCCACCACGATCTTGGCCTCGGCGTTGTCCAGCATGACCATGTTGGGCGTGGACAGCACGTTGGCCTTGGCATCGGATTGGAGGGCGCGCGCCAAACCACCGAGGCCGCGCGTTTTGGTCCCGTCCGGTAAAGTAATTTCACGTCCGAGGTAACCCAGGGTGAGCCCATCGGTACCGACTAGGTTTGCACCTTTCTTCAGAAAGGTGTCGACAATGCCTGCGCCGGAGGCGCTCGGGAAATTCTGCACGCCCACCAGGGCGCCGGCATCGTTACCGGTGCCGCTACCGCCCGGTGTACCGCCTGCCCATTGGATACCGAACTGCAGGGCGCGATCGGTTGTCATCTCGACGATCAGGGCCTCCACGTACACCTGGGCGCGCCGTTGATCCAACTTCTCGATCACCCCGCGCAAATTATTATAGGTAGAGTCGTTGGCGCTGATGATCAAGGCATTGGAAGTTTCGTCCGCCTGGATCAGGGAGGACGGCGCACCCGCCGCAGCCGCCCCCCCCGGGACCGCCGCCGCACTAACGCCACCGGCGGAACGCGATTCCCCCGCCAGCAGGCCACGCAGCACCTCCACCAGTTTTTTCGCCTCGGCGTTACGCAAATACACCACGTGGGTCTGCCCCCCGGCCTTGGCCGGTACGTCGAGCTTGGCCACCAGGGCGCGCAGCTCCGCCACACGCCCGGGGTTGTCGGCCCGCACCAGCAGGCTGTTGGTGCGCAGATCCGGCACCACCACTAAACGGTTGTCCGCTCCGCCACCCTGGCCGGGTATGGGCGGCTGGCCGGGTTGAGTAGCTATCTGCGCACCTTCGGCAAACCGCCCCACCAGCTGGGCCAAATCGATGACCGAGGCGTTCAGGATGGGGATAATGGTCACCTCGGTGCTGCCCGGCTGATCGATCTTCTCGATCACCTTCAAGACATTGCGAATGCTGGCCGCGGTGTCGGTGATCACCAGCACGTTGCCCGACGCATACACCGACAACAAGGCCGTGGGCGACATCAGCGGACGCAACATGGGCACCAGCTGCGGCGCCGAGGCATGCTGCACCACCACCACGTGGGTGGACCACTGATCGCTGTTGCGTGCATAAGGACCGCTGCGCACGCCGGTGCTCAACTTGGCCTCCGCCTCGGGCACGATCTTGACGATACCGCCCGGACCCTCCACCGTGGTGAAGCCCTGGGCCTTCAGGGCGGAGACAAAGATTTCATACGCCGCGTCCTTGGCCACCGGCTTGGCGGAAATGATGGTGATCTTGCCTTTCACCCGCGGGTCGAGGAGAAAATTGCGCCCGCTGATCTGGGAAATGGTTTTGACCACCGCCTGGATATCGGCATCCTGGAAGTTGAACAACATCTGCCCCGGTTTGAGCGGCTTGGTCGCCACCGCCGGGGGGGCGCTGCCCGCCATTCTCGGCGCAGCACCGTTGGCCGGCGCCGCTGCCGGAAAGTTTGGCTCGACAGCGGGCATCGGCGGGGGTGGTGACTGCGGATTATTGATGTAATCGTCCATATCCTGCGCCGGCGGCGCGGGCGCGGGCTGGCCCTGATCGCCCGGGGCGATCTGTATCGGTACCATTTCCACTGCCTGCGCACTAACGACCAGCGCTAGGGCCAACAGTCCGACGAGACGCGTAAATTTAATTTTCATTGGTATGGTTGCATGATTAATTATTGAAGATTATATGTCAGTTGTTCCGACCGACCACCTCGGACCACCTCCACCCGAATATCCCGCGCAGTGCTCACGGACTGATACACCTTCATGGCATCGTCCACGGTATTGATCGGTTTTCCATTGACGCTGCGTAACACATCGCCAACACGTAAACCCAGCTTTTCATACAGGCTGTTTGGTTGTATCTCGCGCACCAGGAAACCGCCGCCGGCGTTCGGCACCATCAACGCCTGACTGAAAAGCTCCTGGGGTTTGCGCAGCTGTTCCGTAATCAGCTCCCGCGGCAGCATATACTGATTATGGCCCGGCTGCTGAATCGCAAGGGGGGCTGCGGTGGGTAGCTCCTCCCCGCCCGATACATCGGGCAAGGCCTTGGCCATGCCCTCCAACATCAGGCTCTCGCTGACCCCATTGCGCGACAGGATCGCCCGATCGGGATACACCGCCTGCAGGGTCGCGCCGGTAGTGGGGATTTCCTGTCCCACGGCGAAAGGCTCCTGGGTCTGGCCGTTGACACTGATGAGGGCATAACTCTCGCCCCCGGCGGCCACCACGCCGGTCAGCACCAGATTCAGGCTGCTAATAGGAATATCGTTGATGGACTGGGTCGACGCCGCCACCGGTGCCTGTCCAAACAGGTGGGCGGCGAGCAAGGCCTGGGGATCGAAGGACACCGTGGCCACGGGGGCCACGGCATTGCTGTCGGGGACCACCACCGGCACCACGGGCTTGAACAACACCCAGGTTCCATTGGCCAGCGTGAAGGCGAGCAGTGTCAGTGCGGCGAGATTGACGACTAAGGGGAACCAACGTGTGGTCAAGAGCCCCTGCGCACGCTGGAAGATGTTTTCCAGCGTTTCCATGCCGGATGATGCCTGTCCAGAAACGGTTGTCGTCATAGCCTCATTATATCCAGCGTTCACTAAAAAGGCTAAATTATTGAAAAATAGGCTGAAGCCTTGTTCACATAGACCCTGGTACACGGCCTCCGTTCCGTGTCGCCCGCTGCCTCTTCTCTTGATAAATCGGACCTGTGTCGGTCCAGAAAACGCCGTTCATATCCGCCTTACCGGGACTGACACGTGACGCGTGGCGGTGAATTCTATACACCACACGTCAGCGCCACGCCCGCCATACCAAGCCCTGTATCCAACTTAATGCCCCCGAATACGTTTGAGCATCGATCACCCTCCCGGTTTGTCCCAGGATAATCACCCCGCTCAACAGTTACTACATCCGGAACAACCGCCTGTTGTCCCCCACATACCTACAGTCTGCCCGAACTACCCTTCCTCCCCGGAGACAAACCGGATAGAATTCGCCCCCTGCACCCGGTCGTCGACCCGCATCTGAAGTCAACGATCGGTTAGCGGCAAGTTAATTGGGGCGGTAGCTCAGCTGGGAGAGCGCTGCGTTC
>JANNJF010000521.1:0-7868 GCA_031405715.1 Gammaproteobacteria bacterium
CGGCCAGTGTAACTGGCCGGCAGCGTCGAGGCTTAGCGTATTGCCGGGAAAGGCGAACAGGATGTCGTAACGCGCCTGGGGTGTGCCGTGGGCGACGCTTTCCAGTAAATGCGGATAACGCTGTGGGTTGGCCTGATGCAAGCGCGCCAGGTCAGGAAAGACGTTCAGCGTGTGTATCACACAGTTCCCCGACGTGGACGGAATCGGCATCGACCGCGCCGCCGACGTCACACCAAGCGGCGCATCACCAGCGTACCGTTGGTGCCGCCAAAGCCGAAGGAATTGGATAAGGCCACATCGATGCGCATGTTGCGCGCGGTGTTCGGCACATAATCCAGATCGCATGCAGGGTCCGGATTGAACAGGTTGGTGGTGGGCGGAGCGATCTGGTGTTGGATGGCCAGCGCGGTGTACACCGCCTCCACGCCGCCGGCGGCCCCGAGCAGGTGGCCGACCATGGATTTTGTCGAGCTCATGGCCAGCTTGTACGCGTGTTCGCCGAAGGCGGCCTTGGCCGCATTGGTCTCGGCCTTGTCCCCTTGGGGTGTGGAGGTACCGTGGGCGTTGATGTATTGCACCTGGTCGGTGTTGATGCCGGCGTTACGCAGGGCATTGCGCATGCAGCGCGCCGCACCTTCGCCGCCTTCCGCGGGACTGGTCATGTGATAGGCGTCACCGCTCATGCCGAAGCCGGCGAGTTCGGCGTAAATTTTGGCACCGCGCTTGCGCGCATGTTCCAGCTCTTCCAGCACCACGATGCCGGCGCCCTCGCCCATGACGAAGCCGTCGCGGTCCCTGTCCCATGGACGACTGGCGGTGGCGGGATCGTCGTTGCGCCCGCTCAGGGCGCGGGCATTGCCGAAACCGGCGATAGCAGTAGGTGTTATGGACGACTCGGCGCCACCGGCGACCATGACATCGGCGTCGCCGTATTCGATCAAGCGGCCGGCATCGCCAATGGCGTGGGTGGCGGTGGCACAGGCCGTGACCATGGCGAGGTTCGGGCCCTGCAGGCCGAACATGATCGAGAGATTTCCCGAGATCATGTTGATGATGCTCATGGGAATATAAAAAGGTGAAATGCGGCGGTGGCCTTTTTCGATCAAGGTACGTGTACCGGCCTCGATGGTGTTCAGGCCACCGATACCGGAACCGATGTGCACGCCGATGCGTTCGGCGTTGGCGCTGGTGACTTCCAGGCCGGAATCTTTAATGGCATCGATGCCCGCGGCCATGCCGAACTGGATGAAGCGGTCCATCTTGCGCGCTTCTTTCTCCGTCATGTAACGGGTGGGATCGAAATCTTTGACTTCACCGGCCATGGTGCAGGGAAATCCGCTGGCATCGAATTGCGTAATGGTGTCGATACCGCTCTTGCCGGCAATGATGTTGGTCCAATTTTGCTCGACGCTATTGCCCAGCGGAGAAATAATTCCCATGCCGGTAATGACGACTCGTCGCTTAGTCAAAATATCCGCCCTCTCATTGCCTCGACACCCCTGGCCGGCAAGCGCCGGGCTCGCACGATCAACTCATCGGTATACAAAATAAATCAAAGGGCCGCTCCCACGCATGTGGTCAGCGGCCCATAATGACAACGACATCGACTTATTTCAGGTTCGCATTGATGTAGTCGATCGCCTGCTTGACGGTGGTGATTTTTTCCGCCTGCTCGTCCGGAATTTCGCAATCGAATTCCTCTTCCAGCGCCATCACCAACTCCACGGTGTCTAGAGAGTCCGCGCCCAGATCATCGACGAAAGACGATTCCTTGGTGACTTCGCTTTCATTGACGCCCAACTGCTCCACGACGATTTTCATGACGCGTTCATCTACACTACTCATAGCTGCGATATCCTCCACACTGATTGCTTAGAAATAAATTCACCGGCCCCGCCCGCGAGGCCGCATAGATAACACAATTCCTGAAACCAAGTCCACCCGCAATGTCGGGCGTTAATTCATAAACATGCCACCATTGACATGTATTGTAGTGCCGGTGATATAGGCTGCCTGGGGCGAAGCCAGGAAGCCCACGGCGGCCGCAATCTCCTCCGGCAGGCCCAAACGGCCCAGTGGAATCTGCTGCAGTAGCAAGGCCTTCTGCTCGTCCGGCAAGGCCCGGGTCATGTCAGTGTCGATAAACCCCGGGGCCACGGCATTGACCGTAACGTGCCGCCCACCGATCTCGCGCGCCAGGGCCCGGGTAAAGCCCATCACCCCGGCCTTGGCCGCGGCGTAGTTGGCCTGTCCCGCATTGCCGATGGAGCCGACCACGGAGGCGATGCTGATGATACGGCCTTTGCGCGCCTTGGTCATGCCCCGGATGCAGGCTTTAGACATACGGTAGACGGATTTGAGATTGGTTTCCATAATGGCGTCCCAATCCTCGTCTTTCATGCGCATCAGCAGGTTATCACGCGTGATTCCCGCATTGTTCACCAAAATGGTGGGTGCGCCCGGGCTTTTTAGCATGGCCGTCATCAACGCCTCGATGGAGGCCGGATCGGTTACATTCAGGGCCATACCCTCACCTTTTATTCCATTTTCTTTCAATGCTTTAGAAATCTTTTCTGCACCATCACTTGAAGTAGCGGTGCCTATTACAGTAGCGCCCTGTTTGCCCAGTTCCAGGGCGATGGCCAGGCCTATTCCCCGGCTGGCGCCGGTCACCAGGGCTATTTCATTCTCAAGGGACATAGGTCTCATCTCTCTCAGCGTTAAGCACCATCCGCCAGGGCCGCCAGGGCCTGGGTGAGGCTTTCCGGGTCGTACACCGGCAGGGTTTGTGTTGTTTTATCGATGCGCTTGTTCAGTCCAGCCAGCACCTTGCCAGGGCCGCATTCTACCAGCTTATGCACGCCCTCGGCGGCGATTTTTTGGATAGTTTCCACCCAGCGGACCGGCGCTTCGATCTGGCGTACCAGGGCCGCGCGGATTGCCTGGGGGTCGGTTTCCGCTTGGACGTGGGCGTTATGGATCACCGGGATGCGCGGGGCGCGGATGTCCACCTGCCCGAGACGCTCGGCCATGCGCAGGGCCGCGGGATGCATCAGGGCGCAGTGGGACGGCACGCTCACCGGCAGGATCAGGGCACGCTTGGCACCGGCCGCCTTGGCCTGCTCTACCACCCGCTGCACCGCAGTGGCGGACCCGGCCACCACGACCTGCCCGGGGGAGTTGTAATTAACGGCCTCCAGTACCTCCCCTTGGGCCGCTTGGGCACAAACATCCCGCACCGCCTGGTCTTCCAGGCCAAGAATGGCCGCCATACCGCCTTGTCCCACCGGCACCGCCTCCTGCATGAAGCGTCCGCGGTCCGCCACCAGCTTGACGGCATCGGTGAAACTGATGGCGTCGGCACAGGTCAGGGCGGTGTATTCCCCCAGACTGTGGCCCGCCAGTACCGCCGGCTGGGGGCCTGCCAACTGTTGCCACACACGCCACACACGCCACACGGCAACGCCCGCCGTCAGCATGGCCGGCTGAGTACATTGGGTTTGGTTGAGCTGTTCTTCCGTGCCCTGGGACACCCGCTGCCATAGATCGTAGCCGAGCACGTCCGAGGCCTCGGCAAAGGTTGCCGCGACCGCGGGATAAGCCGCGTTCAGGGCATTCAGCATGCCGATGGACTGGGAACCTTGTCCGGGAAATACAAATGCAAGTTTCATTCAATTAGCCAAGGTAGTGTCTGGTGTTTGTCGGGTGGGCGATGCACTGGAAACTGCTCCTGCGTTTCCAGTACTTCCGCCATCCCTGGCGGTCGCCCACTCTACGCAAGAAATTCATTTAGTATTTCAGCAGCACCGAACCCCAGGTAAAACCGCCGCCGAAGGCCTCCATGAGAATGGTTTCGCCCCGCTGTATGCGTCCATCACGCACCGCCTGGTCAAAGGCCAGGGGAATGGAGGCGGCGGAGGTGTTGCCATGACGATCCACGGTCACCACCACGTGGTCCATGGAGATGCCGAGTTTTTTCGCCGTGGCGGTGATGATGCGGATGTTGGCCTGGTGCGGAACCAGCCATTGTATATCGCTCTTTTTCAGGCCATTCGCCTCGAGGGTCTCGTCGACGATGCGGCCAAGGGTGTTGACGGCGACCTTGAACACCTCGTTCCCCTGCATCTGGACAAACGCCTGGTGGGTTCTGACCTTGTCGTAACCTTGGGAAATACCCGCGGGTACGGTCAAAAGCTCTTTGTATTGGCCATCGGCATGCAGGTGCGACGAGATGATGCCGGGTTTGCGGCTGGCCTCGAGGATCACCGCACCGGCACCGTCGCCGAACAATACGCAGGTGCCACGATCGCTCCAGTCCACGATACGCGACAGGGTTTCCGCGCCGATGATCAGGGCGCATTTAGTGGAGCCGCTGCGGATAAATTTATCGGCGATGCCTAAGGCGTAGACGAAACCGGTACACACCGCCTGGATATCGAAGGCCGGACAGCCATGAATACCGAGCCGTTCCTGCAGCAGGCACGCGGTGCTGGGAAATACCCGGTCGGGGGTGGTGGTGGCAATAATGATAAGGTCGATGGCGTCGTTTTTAATGCCCGCTGCTTCAATGGCACGATGTGCCGCCTGCTCCGCCAAGTCACAGGTGGTCTCGTTCTCCGCGGCGATGTGGCGCTGACGGATACCGGTGCGCGTAAAGATCCACTCGTCCGTGGTGTCGACCATTTTTTCCAGGTCGGCGTTGGTCACGGCGCGCGCCGGCAGATAGCTCCCGGTACCCAGGATGCGGGAATAAATCATGCCGGGGCGCCACTGGGCAGCAGGGAGGCCAACTTGCTGCCGATCAACTGCGGGACCTGGTTGCGCACCTCGGCGATAGCCACTTGCACGGCGAATTCAAAGGCATGGGCATCGGCGCTGCCATGGCTTTTGATCACGATACCGGTGAGACCCACGAGGGTGCCGCCGTTGTACTGGCGGTGATCGACTTTTTTGCGAAAGGCCTTGATCACCGGCAGGGCGACGAGGCCGGCGAGACGGGTAAAGACAGTGCGCATGAAGGCTTCTTTCATCAGTTGGGCGATCATGCGCGCCAGGCCTTCGCTCGCCTTCATGGTGATATTGCCGACGAAACCATCGCACACCACGACATCTGCATTGCCGGTGAATATCTCGTCGCCTTCCACATAACCGCCGTAATTCAACTCGCTGTTGCGAAACAGCTCCGCTGCCTTTTTTACCGTTTCATTGCCTTTGATATCTTCCACGCCAATGTTGAGCAGGCAGACCTTGGGATGCGGCTTGTGCTCGAGGGCGCCCACCAGCAATGAGCCCATGATACCGAATTGCAGCAGTTGTTCCGGGGTCGAATCCACGTTGGCGCCGAGATCCAGCATGTGCACGTGACCGTTCATGGTGGGCAAGGCCGTGATGATGGCCGGGCGGTCGATACCGGGCAGGGTTTTTAATACAAAGCGCGCAGTCGCCATGAGGGCACCCGTATTCCCGGCGCTGACGCAGGCCTGTGCGGTTCCATCCTTGACCAGATTGATGGCCACACGCATCGATGAATCCTTCTTCGATCGCAACGCCTGTGCCGGCGGCTCGTCCATGCTGACGACCTGGGATGCCGGATGTACCACCAGCCGTTCACCTTCACTGCGGCCGAGCTGTGCGAGCTGTGCACGGATAAGATCCGGCGGCCCAACCAGGATCAGCTTGAGGTCCGGTTGCTTGTCCAGCATACCCAGGGCAGCCGGTATGGTCACCTTCAGACCATGGTCGCCGCCCATAGCGTCTAGCGCGATGGTGATCGTCAAGAACGTATAACCTCTTCAGGCTGAATGGTGCGATCCGGGATCGGTTCAGTCTGTTTTGGTTTCAACGACCTTGCGGCCACGGTAAAAACCGCTGGCGCTGATGTGGTGACGGCGATGGGTTTCACCGCTGGTGGGTTCGATGGACAGGTGGGTTTTCTTGAGCGCATCGTGGGAACGACGCATGCCGACCTTCGAAGGGGTTTTACGACTTTTCTGCACAGCCATGGCTAATCCTCTTTGAAAAAGTGTAATTCTACCAGAAACAGCCCACCCTAACAGGTTATTGCACGACCCCTACAGGGGCCGCGCGGGCTGTTTTCCGCCAGTCTGTTAATCCCGTTTGCGCAGCTTTTCCAGCACGGCAAACGGGTTGGGTCTATCCGTTTTTACCTCAACCTGTGTCGCTTTGCGCGGCGGCAGCGTGTTGGCCGCGCATTCCCCTGGGGCATGCTTGGGCATCATGGGCATGGCCAGCAATAACTCATCCTCCACCAAGGCCGCCAGGGACCAACCGGGCTCCACCACCAGGGGCTCCGCCTCCTCCGGCACCCCCGTCTGCGGCTCGCCGGGCAGGAACAGCGCCAACACCGGTTCCGACCTGACCACCACGTCCATGGGTTGCAGGCAGCGCTGACAGACCAAGCGTAGACTAGCGTCGATCCTGGCGCGCAAATAGCGCAATCCATGGGGTTCCCGCGCGAACTTCAGGTCGGCGA
Organism: Gammaproteobacteria bacterium; assembly: GCA_031405715.1. Lineage (GTDB taxonomy): Bacteria > Pseudomonadota > Gammaproteobacteria > Acidiferrobacterales > UBA6901 > JANNJF01. Next base: position 6,494 of record JANNJF010000521.1, read on the forward strand.
CGGCCATACCCTCACCGACCTCGCACAGGTCCGCCAGCCGCGCCATTTCCCGCAGCGGGAGTTCGCCGGTCAGGCGTACACCCTGTTCCGCCAGCGTTATGGGGTCTATCGTCTCGGGTAGGCGGCCGAACATAAGCCGCGCATCATATATTTGCCGGTAACTCCTGTCAAAATAAGCGACATTCACGGGAGCCGTGCGTCCACGGAGTGCGGTTGACAGCCCTGCCCGCATTCCGTAAAAGACATAGCAGTGTCAGAAATAGGCTCCCAGCCTTGGCACGTAAGTTCTTGTTTTGCATCACACGTTACGGGGCAACCCACGGAGCCTGCATTGATCAGCAAGATACTCGTCGCCAACCGCGGGGAAATCGCAGTGCGTATCGTGCGCGCCTGTGCCGAGCTCGGTATCACATCCGCCGCCATTTATTCCGATGCGGACCGCAGCGCCCTGCACGTGAAAAAGGCGGATGAGGCCTATAACATCGGCCCGGACCCCGTGGGCGGCTACCTGAATGCCCATCGCATCGTGAACCTGGCGGTGTCCGCGGGCTGTGACGCCCTGCACCCGGGTTATGGATTTCTCTCGGAAAATCCACTGATCGCGGAAATTTGCGCACGCCGCGGTATTTTATTCATCGGCCCCTCGGCGGAGGTGATACGCCGCATGGGCGATAAAATTGCAGCGCGCCAGAGCATGATCGCCGCCGGTATCCCGGTGGTGCCCGGCAGCGATGCCAGCCTCAGGGATCTGCAGGAAGCGCTGGTCTTAAGTAAACGCATCGGCTATCCGGTGATGCTCAAGGCCACCAACGGCGGCGGCGGGCGCGGCATACGCCGCTGCGACAACGAAGACGATCTGCGGCGCAATTTCGAACGCGTGGTATCCGAGGCCACCAAGGCCTTCGGTTCGGCCGCTGTGTTCCTGGAAAAATTTGTCGCCTCCCCCCGCCACATCGAGGTGCAGATCCTGGGCGACCGTTTCGGCAATGTAGTGCACCTGTTCGAACGGGATTGCTCCATCCAGCGCCGCCATCAGAAACTGGTGGAGATCGCGCCCTCGCCGCAACTGAGCGAGGAGCAGCGTGCCCAGGTGTGTGATCTGGCGGTGCGCGCGGCACGCGCCGTGGGTTACCAGAACGCCGGTACGGTGGAATTTCTCCTCGATCCGCAGGACAATTTTTATTTTATGGAGATGAACACCCGGTTGCAGGTGGAACACACCGTCACCGAACAGATCACCGGCGTGGACATCGTGCAGGAGCAGATACAGATCGCCGACAGCAAACCCTTGAGCTATCAACAGGCTCAGATACAGCGGTGCTCGGCACAGTCCTCTGGGACAGCCTTGCGGTCATGATTATGAGTATTCCGACGT
>JANNJF010000522.1:0-1291 GCA_031405715.1 Gammaproteobacteria bacterium
TGTACATCGCCACCCACGTCGATGACAACGAGCAGGTGGTTATTAAGGAATACCTGCCGAGCAACCAGGCCCGGCGCAGCGAAGACGGTCAGGTCGAGCCCCTGAGTGCGGAGATGTCCAGCCCCTACCGCCAGGGCATCAAGCGCTTTTTCGACGAGGCCAGCGCTTTAGCCAAGGTGAACCATGCCAATATTGTGCGCGTGGAAAACCTGTTCCGCGCCAACAACACCGTGTACATGGTGATGCGCCACGAACACGGTAAGGATCTGCGCTGGTACATCAAGAGCAAATCCGGCAACCTGAGCGAGAAATTCATCCGCACCATCTTCTCCAAGCTGCTGCTGGGGTTGCGCGAACTGCACAACAACCACCTGCTGCACCTGGACATCAAACCGGCGAATATTTTTCTCCGCCCCGGCGGCAAACCACTGCTGCTGGATTTCGGCGCCGCCCAGGTGGCCATCGCCGGCAACAAACCCACCGGCCCGTACACCCTGACCCTGGGTTACGCGCCCATAGAGCAGCACCTGAACGGCCACCTCGGTCCGTGGACCGATCTGTACGCCCTCGGCGCCTCCATGTGGGCCTGCATCACGGGCAAGGCGCCGCCGCCCTCCACCGAACGGGCGGTGAAAGACACGTATAAACCGGCGACCAAGGTCTACGCGCGTCAGTATTCCCCACAGCTGCTGGAGGCGATCGACTGGTGCCTGCAGATGAACCAACTGGAACGACCACAGAACGTCCAGGAACTCCTGGATTTTCTTAATCCCATGAAGGCGCCTAAAGAAGTGCGGCGGGAACCCAATGAATCGGGCTGGGGTTTCCGCCTGCCGTGGAGAAGAGAGTAGCCATGCAGTTTCAATCGACACAACATAGCCTGAAGGGCACGCGCCCCACCAACCAGGACCGGGTGGCCATCGCCGAGCGCGGCAATGCCGTGCTGCTGGTCCTGGCGGACGGGCTTGGCGGACACGAAGGCGGGGCGCTGGCCGCCGAGGCGCTGACCCAGACCCTGGTGCGCGCCTTTCAGGCGGTGAAACAGCCGACCATCACCAAGCCGTCGGCGTTCCTCGCCCTCGGTATCATGCAGGCGCACAGAAATATCCTCGCCATCGGCGATACACACACCCCGCCCATCACACCACGCACCACCTGCGTGGTGTGTCTGGTGCAGGACGGTTATGCCTACTGGGCGCACGTGGGCGACAGCCGGCTGTACCATTTCCGCAACGGTGAACTGGTGCAACGCACCCTCGACCACAGCGCCACCGAACAGCTGCGCCTCGAC
>JANNJF010000523.1:0-4317 GCA_031405715.1 Gammaproteobacteria bacterium
CCCGGCGACAATATTAAGATGACCATCACCCTCATCAACCCCATCGCCATGGAAGAAGGCCTGCGCTTCGCCATACGCGAAGGTGGCCGCACCGTCGGTGCCGGGGTCGTGGCGAAGGTCATAGAATAAGTGGCAAGTGGCAAGGAGCAAGTAGCAAGGGAAAACAACCCCGGCCGCTTGCTTAAGGTAAGGGTTTCCTTGCCACTTGCCACTTGAAACTTGCAACTGGGTTATAGGCCAGTAGCTCAAATGGCAGAGCGGCGGTCTCCAAAACCGAAGGTTGGGGGTTCGATTCCCTCCTGGCCTGCCAGAGTATCGGCAGTTACTGAAGGGTTAGCGTGTTAACAGTGGATAGGTTGAAGTTGATATTGGCGGTGCTGGCCCTGGCGGGCGGCATCGCCGCGTATTATTACCTCGGCGACAAGCCCGACTATGTGCGTGTCCTGAGTATTCTGGGCGCGGGCACGGTGGCGGTGATCATTGCCATGCAGACCGAGAGCGGTCGCAGCGCATGGGAATTCGCCAAGGGTGCACGCACCGAGTTGCGCAAGGTGGTTTGGCCGACGCGCAAGGAAACCATCCAGGTCACGTTGCTGGTGGTGGTGATGATCATCATCGCGGCGTTTTTGCTCTGGTTTATCGATTGGCTCCTGGTGCTGGGCATCAAGACACTTACCGGAAAGGGCTCCTGAGATGACGATGCGTTGGTATGTGGTACACGCCTTCTCCGGCTTCGAGAAGCAGGTGCAGCGTTCCCTGCTCGAACACATCAAGCGCGCCGGCATGGAAGACCAGTTCGGCGAGATCCTGGTGCCGACGGAAGAAGTCGTGGAGATGAAAAGCGGCGAGAAACGTACCAGTGAACGCAAATTCTTCCCCGGTTACGTACTAGTAAAGATGGAGATGAGCGACGAGACCTGGCACCTGGTCAAGGGCGTGCCCAAGGTCAGCGGCTTTATCGGCGGCTCCGGCACCAAGCCCACGCCGATCACCGAGAAGGAGGCCGCGGCGATCCTGCAGCAGGTGCAGGAAGGCGTGGAAAAGCCCCGCCCCAAGTTCTCCTTTGTCGCGGGCGAATTGGTGCGCATCGTGGACGGTCCGTTCATGGACTTCAACGGTTCAGTGGAAGACGTGAATTACGAGAAAAGCAAATTGCGTGTTTCCGTATCGATTTTCGGCCGGCTCACCCCGGTGGAGCTGGAGTTCAGCCAGGTGGAGAAGGCTTAGTAAGGCAGTAGCAAGTAAGGCAGTGGCAAGTAGTAAGTGGCAAGTAGCAAGTAAAGGCATAAAGGCGGTTTGGTTTCCTTGCCACTTGTTACTTGCTACTTGTAACTGATTTTAACCGGGGAGCCTTACGGCGTTCGCACCCACAGGAGTTTGTCATGGCAAAGAAGATTGACGCATACATCAAGCTGCAGGTGAAGGCCGGTCAGGCCAACCCCAGTCCGCCGGTGGGTCCGGCCCTGGGCCAGCGCGGCTTGAACATCATGGAATTCTGCAAGGCGTTCAACGCCAAGACCAAGGACATCGAGCCGGGTACGCCGATTCCCGTGGTCATCACCTGCTTCAGTGATAAGAGTTTTACGTTTATCACCAAGACGCCGCCGGCCACCATTCTGCTGAAGAAGGCCGCGGGCATCACCAGTGGCAGCAAGATCCCGCACATCAACAAGGTGGGCAAGGTCACGCGCAAGCAGCTGGAGGAGATCGCCACTGTCAAGATGGCCGACCTGAACGCCAATGATATGGACGCCGCGGTAAAGATCATCGCCGGTAGCGCCCGTAGCATGGGCATCGAAACGGAGGGTGTGTGACATGGCTAAGCTCTGCAAACGCCTGAAGGCCCTCGAGGGTAAATACCAGTTCGGCAAGCAATATGCCCTGGACGACGCGCTGAAAACGGTCAAGCTGACCGCCAGCGCCAAATTCGATGAATCCGTGGACGTCGCCGTGAATTTGGGCGTGGACGCGAAGAAATCCGACCAGAACGTGCGTGGTAGTGCACTCATGCCGCGTGGTACCGGCAAGACCGTGCGTATCGCGGTGTTCGCCGAAGGCGCCATGGCGGAAGCGGCCAAGAAGGCCGGCGCCGACATCGTCGGTTTCCAGGACCTGGCGGACAGCATCAAGGCCGGCAACATGGATTTCGACGTGGTCATCGCCGCCCCGGATGCCATGCGTATCGTCGGACAGCTGGGCCAGATCCTCGGCCCACGCGGCCTGATGCCGAACCCGAAAGTCGGTACGGTAACCCCGAACGTCGCCAAGGCGGTGGAAAACGCCAAGGCCGGTCAGGTGCAGTTCCGCATCGACAAGGCCGGCATCATTCATTGCTCCATCGGCAAGGCCTCGTTCCAGCCGGACGCCCTGAAGGAAAATCTTGTGGCGCTGCTGGCGGCCCTCCACAAGGCCAAGCCGGCCACCGCCAAGGGTATCTATATAAAGAAACTCACCCTGTCCACGACCATGGGTCCGGGCATCGGGGTGGATGCGGCGACGTTGCCGGTTTAGTAATTCTCCCTTCTCCCTTTGGGAGAAGGGCCGGGGATGAGGGTGCGGAGCCAGGGTTTGGCACCCCCTCCCCATCCCTCCCCCGCTAGCGCGGGAGAGGGGGAGCAGGAAGAAAAGATTTTTTATTATCGGACTTTGGGCCGCCGGGATGTCCCCGGCGGGTAGTCAAAGACCGTAGGTGTGTCCGGGTAGCAGACGGGTACTTAATGATCCCAGGATCGGCCTGCGCAGACGGTGTACCCGACAACAGGAAGCCACACTCCTGAATACGGTCACCGGTGTAGTAACAACCGGAGGTGGCTCGTATGAGTCTTAATTTAGAGCAAAAGCAGGCCGTCGTTGCGGAAGTCGCCGAAGTATTGTCCGGCGCCCAGGCAGCGGTAGTGGCCGAGTATCGCGGCTTAACCGTGGCACAGATGACCACCCTGCGCGGAACCGCGCGCAAGGCCGGTGTATATGTGCGCGTGGTCAAGAACACGCTGGTGCGACGCGCTGTGGCAGGTTCGCAGTTCGAATGCCTCTCGGACCATCTGTACGGTCCGTTGGCGTTCGCCGCTTCGAACGATCCCGTGGCCGTGGCCAAGGTGCTGGTCGATTTCGCCAAGGCGAACGACAAGTTCAAGATCATGGCCGGCAGCATGAGCGGCAAGCTCATGTCGCAGGCGCAGATGCAGTCCCTGGCGGCGTTGCCGAGCCGCGAAGTACTGCTCGCCACGTTGCTCGCCACCATGCAGGCGCCGGTCACTAAGTTTGTCCAGACCCTGAATGAGATTCCGACCGGGTTTGTGCGGACCTTAGCCGCTGTGCGCGACCAGAAACAGTCCGCCGCTTAGCAATCATATACTTTAGACATTTTTCAGGAGAGTAATCATGGCCGTTAACAAACAAGACATTATCGATTCCATCGCCAGCATGTCCGTGTTGGATCTGTCCGAACTGATCAAGGAAATGGAAACCAAGTTCGGTGTGTCCGCCGCCGCTGCCGTGGCCGTTGCCGCCCCGGCCGGTGCCGCCGCCCCGGCCGCGGTAGCCAAGACCCAGTTCGGCGGTATCCAGACCGCCGGCGGCGTAAAAAAGGTCGGCGTCATCAAGGCCGTGCGTGCCGTCACCAGCCTTGGCCTGAAAGAAGCCAAGGACCTGGTGGAGTCCGCCCCGGCGACCGTGAAGGAAGCGGCCAGCAAGGACGACGCCGAAAAGATGAAGAAGGAACTGGAAGCCGCCGGCGCCAAGGTTGAACTGAAGTAATCGCGCTGCGCTTGCCAACCCCGCTGTCGCGCGCCTGTTGGGCCGACAGTGAGTAAAAAGCGGGATAGGGCTGGTGGTGAAATCCACCGGCCCTCTCCCGTTGTTTCGTTTTTGTAAACACCTGCCGCGAACCCGATGGCAGGTGATTTGATCGCCCCGTGATCACGCAGAGCTGAGGAAGATGATGACCTACTCATTCACCGAAAAGAAACGCATACGTAAGACTTTTGGCAAGCGCCCGAGCATCCTGCGCGTGCCCAACCTCCTGGCTACTCAGAAGGAGTCCTACCGTAAGTTCCTGCAGGCCGAAGTACCGCCGCAGCAGCGTATCGATCAGGGGCTGCAAGCGGCCTTCAAGTCGGTCTTTCCCATCGAGAGTTATAACGGCGATGTGGCCCTCGAATTCGTCAGCTACCGCTTAGGGATTCCCGCCTTCGACGTGAAGGAATGCCAACAGCGCGGCATGATCTATGCGGCACCCCTGCGCGTGCTGCTGCGTCTGGTGGTGTTCAATAAAGATGAAGGCGCCGGCACCAAGACGGTGCGCGACATCAAGGAACA
>JANNJF010000524.1:0-3081 GCA_031405715.1 Gammaproteobacteria bacterium
TGCTTCGCGTCCATGTTCTCGATGGCGAGTTTCGCCGTGCCCCGGAATCCCCAGCCGCCTCCCTGCACGCGATACACCGAGAATTCCTCCAGGTCGGCCCGGAGCCCCGTGCGATACACGTCGAAAATTCCGCGATCCCAGAGCTCAGCGACCGGTTTGGGCTTCGGAGGAGGAGGATCGGCGGGCTGCTGCGCGTGCCGCTATCACCGCAGCGGTCATCAGTTTAGGTAAAAGCCTCAAGCAACGTGTCATTGCGGAGGGTGTGGAAACCGCCGAGCAATATCGGTTTCTGCTGGCCCAGCAGTGCGATGAAGGGCAGGGTCATTATTTCGGCCGGCCTATGCAAGCTGAGGAATTTTCCGCGCTGCTGGCGATCGGCATCTCGCCATTGCTTCTCAACCCTGTTTGAACTGAAGGGCGTTGGATTAAGCTCGCGCGAGCGTTGGTGTCCCCCGCGCACAAGGCAACACCTGGCCACGCTTCAGTCCCTTCCCCCTAAACGGGGGAAGGGACGGCCACCGGGAGCAGAGGGGTTCCCCTGGGATTGCGTAGTTTGCTTACGCGACAGGTGCGGAGGCCTGCGTTAAGTAAGTACCATTCCAGTTTGTGCTGAATTTTTAGAACATGATCGAATGATCTGCAAGGAACGCTGTGGCCGATGGTATCCGGCCCTGAGATCAAGGATTTTGGCGACCTGACGGGTGGGCATCTGTGTGGGCTGGTCCGAGACCGCACTACCATCAGCAGGATTTCAAGTGTGTCGCCCGTAGCCAGTCCTGGCGGCGGAATTCCAGCTTGGTGGTGTTTCGGGCAGTGCCCTGGCCGCACCCGCAGGACGACGCTGGTAGCGGCCGTAACGTGTCGCGGGAGGAACCCGCAGGCCTGTCTGTCGTCGCCAGGACAGACCGTTGAGTTCGCTATCGAACAGACCAAGTCGGGTGCACGGTTCACTATGACTTCCTGGGTGACACTTGGTTGTACGACCGGGTGGGTGGCAGGTTGAATAGTTGGCGGTGCGGTTGGTTGGATTTCCCATTACCCCTGGCAGGTAGGTTCTAAATGGCTTTTTTCCGTGCTTCATCTTAAAGACAGGGTCGGCCGTCGTCGGGAGAGGCCGATGATGCAACCTCCCGCCGAGCCCCGTGTCAGTCTCCGGACTATTCCCGAGCCGGGCGGCCAAGCGTCGTCGCCGGAGGTTCGGTTGCCGGCGAGCGAAAAAACCGACTTCGGTCTGCGGCCGGTAAGGGCGACCCACAATCTGCATCTGTCCGAATTGTTTACCGACGCCGCACTGATCGATCTGCTTGAGCATTTCCCCCGACAAAACCTCTACGCGTTGACCATGGGGACCGATCCCGCCCGCATCGAGAACCGGCTCGCCCTGCACGACGGGGTCAGCGGTGCCGAGCTCCTGCGGGCCGTCAAGAACGGACGCCTGTGGCTCAACGTCACCCGCATCGACCGCGCCGACCGGCGTTATCGCGGGCTCATCGACCAGCTGTATGCACAGCTCGCGGCGCAGCTGCCCGGTTTCACGCCCGACTTCAGTCAGGGGACTTTGCTCATCTCATCGCCGCAGGCCCTCGTGTATTACCATGTCGATGGTCCGGCCTCGGTGCTGTGGCAGATCCGGGGTCGCAAGCGCGTGTGGGTTTATCCCGCGCTCGACCCGCGTTACATGCAGCGTGAGCACCTGGAGGATATCTTCGCCGGCGTGCGCCACGAGTATCTGCCCTACGAACATGCCTATGACGAGGCAGCGGTGATCTACGATCTCGAGCCGGGGCAATGGGTGGCCTGGCCGCAGAATGCCCCGCACCGCGTGACCAACCTGGACAGCGTCAACGTCTCCCTCTCGACCGAGCACTTCACCCGGGAAAGCCGCAGGCGTGCACGTGTCTATGTCGCCAATCGCTTCTTCCGCGAGCGCTTCGGCCTGCGGGATTTGTCGGCGCGTGAGACGGGCACGGCGGCGATGGTGAAGACGGTGGTGCACCGGGTGGCGCGCAAGGCCGGGTTGGATCGTTTAACGGTCAAGCGACATACGCCGTCCCTGCGGGTGGACCCCGACGCCCCCGAGGGCGTGGTTGAACTGCAGGCAGCGGGCGAGTCGATGGAGGCGGGTGATTGATCGAGGTTCGATGTTTCCACACCCTTGAGGAGGCCGGTCCTCACCGGGCGGAGATCAATGCACTGAATCTGGCGTCCACGCGGCCGGACCCTTTCTCCACCTTCGAGTACTTCGAAAACTATCGTCGGCACGACGAGTGCTTTCCCGGCGGCCAGGGCATGCGCTTGTGGTTTCTCGCCGCCTTCCTGGATGACTGCCTTATCGCCTACCTGGCACTCAAACAGACCGCGCACAGCGTGCTCGGGCTGCGGACGTCCAAGCTCGATTTTTTCAGCACACACGACACCGATCGACCGCGCCTGGTGGCGAGGCCGGAGTATTTGAGCCAGGCCAGCGAGGCGTTTTACGCTTATCTGCTCGGACGCAGACAGGAATGGAGTTTTCTGGAATTTCAACAGCAGGACGATACTTCACCGCTGTTTCCACCGTCCGCCACGGTCGACCTCAAAAATTATAAGGTGCGCCAGTGGCCTTGTCTGGAGAATGGCACCATACGCGTGCGTTGGGCAACGCTGCACGAATATTCCATGGCGCTGTCGAAGAATTTCCGCTCCAACGTCAGGCGGCAGGTACGCCACTTGTTCGCCGCCGGTGAGGTGGAACTGCTGGCATCGTCGCACCCGGATACCACCGCCGCGCTGTTTGAACTCTACCGCAGCATCGAGCCCAACAGCTGGAAGTCGAAGGCCAATGCCGGCGTCGGCCGGCATCCGGCGCGGGTCGACTACTTCAAGGGCCTGCTGGATGCGCAGCAGCCGATGCGGGTATCCATTCAAATACTCCTGCTCGATGGAATCCCTGTCGCCGGGCTGATTTGCGGGGCATTCATGCAAGGTCTTTATGCGCTGGACATCGTTTATGACGACCGCCTCAACCGGCTGGCGCCAGGCTCGGCCATGCTGATGATGGGCATGCGGCAGGCCATTGCCGGCCAGTACGCGTTTTTCAAC